>JAGLQA010000845.1 GCA_023137075.1 Candidatus Aminicenantota bacterium | reverse complement strand
TTTCTAATAGTTTCATCACATTTCTCGTGGGGAAATGTAATGCTTTCTACTTTTTCAAGTCCCAGGGTAAACAGCGGGATAATGGATCCGAAAGTAATGATTCCGACGAGGGTCTTCATTTTTTCCAATGGTGTGTTTCCGTATTCGGCGAGTTCATAATCATGCTGGCGGTCCCAGACGTAGTTGGATATAATGTGTGTGCCTAAGGAATGCCCCATCAATATTAATGGTTTATCCTGGTTTTTAAAATCCTCCTTTCTCAAATCCGACAATTCGTTATGTATGATGTCATGTATCTTTCTATAGACCGGGTTGTCTTTCTCTCCTCTACTTCTTTGGTTGTAAGCCACGGCATCACCGAAGGAATTGATGACAAATTTCCGTATTTTAATCCAGTCTAAATCGTTTCCTTCTTTTACATTTTTTCATAGATCTTCCTCCTTGCCAATCAACACCGGCGCCCAATGGACCGGCCTGAAGGCGATCTTGTCCGGGTCATACCCTTTTTTTTTGATCTTATGCTGTAATTCCCGTATCAGCGGTTCCGCAAAGTTATTTTCCTGTGAACCCATGCCGTGCAGAATTAAAACTCCCATCTCAACACTCATTTTTTACCTCCTTAAAATAAATATTGTCGATTACATTATAATATTTCTTAGAAAAAAAGTAAAATCTTTTTCCAGCAATTAGAATTGCCGGCACATCTGCTTGATGTTTTTTTTCAAATATAACATGCGAATGTCAATAGAACTAAAGTTCTATTTTTGGTTGTATTCCTGTTTTTTTTTAATAAGACTTTAGTTGGATTACCCAACCGGGGGGAAAAGCTACTTTTCATCTCCTGTTTCCGAAGCCAATAAAAAAAAAGCCTCACTTTTAAGTGAAGCTTTTTTTGTTGGGTTGTTGGGTACTGTTGTTTTCTAATTCAGGTTAAAATACAATCTATTTTTACCTCCTCGTTTAAAACTTTTGTATTCATCGGCATCGGTGCCGACCTCTGCTCTTTCAGAATACTATTTTACAATGAGAAAATCAAATGTCAATAGGGCCTAGGTTCTATTTTTGGTTGTATTCGATTTTTTTTTTTTAAAACCAAAGTTGTATTTTTCCGGAAAAATCAGCGCAATCTCCCTTGCCGCTGGTGGGGAAGTAAATAAAAATTAGCACCGAGTTTTCCCAGGGTATATGATAGTGCAGCGGCAACCGCCCCCATCAGGTTCAGGTGCTTAATGAAAACAAAAAGAGAGAGGGCGATTGCCGTGACCTCAATGGCCGTGGCCCGGGAAATGGGAGTTGTCTTAGGTATATTTACCAGGATGGAGCGCTGAAACGAAATCCAGACTGATAACCCGGGCAGCAGAACCAGTATTTTTACCGGGAGATAAGCAAACCGGGACAATTCGATCGAAAGCCCCGACACATGGACAAACCAGGTTTCGGCAAGGGGCGTGAAGGCAATCAGGGCAAGACCCCCGGTTACAGCCACGCCGAGCAGGGCGGCGAAATTTCTAATCGGCACATACTGCTCGTTTCCTTCGCCCAAAAGAGCGATCCCGGCTTCCTGGAAGGATAGGCCGAAGCTCCTGAAGACAAAGGCAAGTGAATTGACGACCGGGAGGATTGCCAGTGATTCAAGGGGAAACCGGCTCTTTCCCATAAAAAAGGTGACTACCGGGTGTACGCCTAAGGAGAGGATGCTCATCAATCCTAAGGGATAGTAAAATTTCGTTATAAATCCGTAGGTCAAGGTTTTTTCATTCTTTTTATTTTCTGCCGGGGTTGGTTTTTCTACCAGTGATTTTATGGTACGGTGAACCATCAGGCGACTGGCAATTGCTTCGAAAACGACCCCGGTGGACAGGGCCGCGGCCCCGACAAAGGCGCCTTTTACCTGGAAAGAGTAGAGCAGGAAAGCCGCTGCCGACATACTGCCTAATCGAACGGCCGTTCCATAGGCCACCCTGCGGGTCAGGTTAAAGCGGATCAGTAAACCCTGGTAAAAGCGCCGGAACCCGATAGCGGCGGGCCAGGGGAGGAGAATCAGAAGAGACGTATGGGTCAACCTGGTAACGTTGCCCGGAAGCTCCATTAG
>JAGLQA010000844.1 GCA_023137075.1 Candidatus Aminicenantota bacterium | reverse complement strand
GTAAGCAGGCAACCATCTGGACAAATGTGCATACTGTTCCCGGGGGCGGGAGCGTTGACCCGGGACGCGGTCCCGATGACCGGAAAACCGGGAGACAAGCCGCCGCCAACAGGATAACGATTGCCCCGGGAAACCGGAAGGCGGCGGTTAATTCATCCGCTCATTTCACCTTACGGGTAAATTCCAGCGTAGATATTGCGTCACTCAATGTAAGCGGTTCCGTAGATGGCCCGAAAGCCATTATTGAAGAGGTGAAAACGGATTTCCTCAAGGGATCGGTAAAGGTGTTTAAAAACTTTTCCGGCAATTCCTTCGATATCGGGCTCTCCAACTTAGACAAGAGATCGAGAAGCAGTATTATCGGCCAGGTAAAGGTAAAATTCCTCGAGAAAGGCAATTACGTTCTGAAAATAGATAATACAACTGCCATGTCCAGGGATGGGAAAGCGGTTGAATATGAAGCATTGCCGGCTAAAATTGAAGTAAATGGCGGTACGAGAGGTCCACAGCCCAGGCGGCGTGATGAAGGCGAAAGAAAAGATGGGGATAACAGAAAAATAAAAGAAAAGGAATAGCGGAACGATTACTACACCCCTTATTTATTTTGATTAAGCAGTTTGCCGCTTAACTAATTAATATCCGGCTTCTCCTTTCCTCCATGCGAAGTGAATAATGATAATAACAATTGTTCCCACTGATTCCCCCCTCCGGAATACGGAACTACATAATGTATCCCACGGGGGTAAGAGTCAGTGGTAAATAAAACTATTTGACCAGATCTTTTAAAGCCTTTCCCGGTTTGAAAACAGGAACATGTTTGGCTTTAATCGTAATTTTTTCTCCGGTCTTCGGGTTTACTCCGATCTTCTCTTTTCTGTGAGCAACGGCAAAAGTTCCGAAACCCACCAGGGTTACTTTCCCTTTGTTGCTTAACTCGTCTGATACTGTTTCGATAAAGGCATTCACTAATTTCTCAGTATCGTACACTTTTAAGTTTGCTTTTTCTGCAATTGATTTGACTAATTCAGTTTTATTCATTATTACCTCCAGTCACTATTTTATTTAATATAGAATCAAATGTCAAGCTATAATCAGCTTTTTTGGGCTTTTTTAAAAAAAATCTCAACATTTTTTTTTTAGTTAAGGAGGAAGTTACCCGATGTTAGAGCAAGAGAAGAAGAAAAGTTGACATTTTACATGTTTTTCCCGGTATTAATTTTATAAAAAAAATTTCAGTTTGATTGACTTTTTCAGTGGAATTGGTTTAAAATTGATAAAATGGAAATTCAATTAGACGGCGAAGAAATAAATCGAATAAAGGATTTGTTAAGGTGTAGAAACCTCAATGTTTCCAGGCAAGAAATTGTGCAGCACCTGAATCTTATTCATAATTCCCAGTTGGGATTTCCACTTTCACAGCAAAAGGCCATGCTGGTGCATCTTTTATATATTTATGAACATACCAGGGACAAAGAGGTCATTCTGCTTGAAGAAATGGGCAACAAAAAGGTCCCGGTGATAATTGCCCTGGCTGTCCTGGCTGAAGATTGGCCGGGGATGTCAAACTCGATACTCGGCCTGGTTCATCACAGGGAGAGGAATGTATTGTATGTTCGCGGATTTACCTTTGAATATGGAAAAAAACCTATCGGAGTAGTCATACTATCATTCAAACTCGAAAAAGAGGATGAGTATCTCCAGTTTATAAAAGAAAAAAAGAGATTGATCCGAAAAATCAGGGAAGCGTCCCAGGGCAGCGCCAGTAAATATTCACTGCTCGATGATGAAGCTATAAAGATTGAAATTTATAATGAAATCATAAAAAAGATATTAAAAATATATCGCAGCCCGAACTTAGTAGAGGTTATCGAAGAGAGTGAAGAAGCGTCGAAATTTGTATCGTCACGATCTCGTGAATATTTAGAAGAGCGGGAGACGAGAGACCTTGCAAATTTAATCGTCGATAACTACAGCTGCCAGAACCTGGTACGGAGTGGTTATACGGATGAAGTTATAAAAATCAAAAATTTTGAGACAAAATATGAAAAGTTGACTGGTATTACCTTTATTTGTAGGGAAGCTTTATTTTCCGTGGAAGATTTTTTGAAAATACTCGATTTTCTTGTTCCCGGGCATATTATCAAGCATCATAAGAGTTTTGTTACCATGGACGGAATACTGGTTTACCGGGTTGAAATAGTGGATAGATATGGAAAATTCCTCAGTTCCGGATTGATTCGATCACTCGAACGATCGATGGAGAAATTTACCGATATCTCCCGCAGCAAAGAGTTTTCAAAGTTAAAGTCTGTCGGAGGTTCTGAGCATTATGCCAGGGCAATAATTCCTTTTTTAATGGATGAACTTAAACGAACCGATTTAAACCAGGTGTTTTTCAATGTCGAACAAAAGACGGATTTTTTAATCAACATAAAGTTAATCATTGTAAGCAGCCTGAAGGGGGAAAAAAAAAGGCTCTATAAACTTATATCCAGGATAAGCGCGGTGAGCGGTATCGATATCATCTCGACCGTACCGGCAAAGATTTACGGCGGCAATATAGAAATTAATATATTGAAGTTAAAGGTCAACTTAGTCGAGTTCGGTTCGGTGAAGGAAATTTATACTGTTTTGAAAGAGATACTCCAGCGGATCTACGGAGATATCCGGGATTTTGATGAAGGATTCAGGGAAATGTATATCTCCGATTTGAACCGCTTATTGGAAAGTTTAAAAGATATAAATCCGGCCTTAGTAAGAGATATTTTCTTTAGTATCGATGAACTGCATCGAATGGAGATACCTCACAACCTGTTGATGGAGGTTGTAAAACTTTGCGCAGCGGCCATCGAAGATGCCAGGGAAGATTGCTGTGACAAGATAATCGTGAAGCATAAAAATGTTCCCGATGCGAGCGGGACGATAATCCTCGTATCCTATGAAGAGCGCCGGAAGTTGTTGAGCAAATTGATTAAAAAATTGAAGGATATAACACTCTACTTTTTCAAAATAGAGTGGAATCAACGGTATTATGTTTTAATGTTCTTAGGGCGGGAAAAGAAGCCCCTGGAAGCTGGTTTTATCGCGGAATTAGAGCGTGATATCAAAAGTATTGTGAAATAAAATAGGTGCAGTAAGTCATTTTTTCGTGAAAAAATTCAGTACGTCTTCTTCGCAGATGAAGATTTTTCCATCTAATAAGCAGCTGTCCAGTTCACAGGACTCGATCTTTTCCAAAACAAATTCCAGGGTAACCGGAAAATTTTTACTAATATCCTCCGGTGAAAAATATTTTACTCCGTGTAATTCAACCACTTTTTTCACCCTGCTAAAACGTATTTAAAATGATTGTCTTCTTAATCACTGTATTTAAGAATTTATTATACCATGAGCGGTCGGCGACCGCAACCGATAAGGGACGCCAAAGATTTTCGACACGGCCCCACCTGACGGTCGGGTAAAAATATGTCAAACATGTTGATCAATACCGATATGCAATGGCATAGTGTTGAATTTCGATTATTTTTTAAACTTTTTAAAACGCTTGAGGAAAATACGAAGTTCCTTTACTTTTAAAAGGTAGGCGGAAACCAGGTAAGTTAATAAGGTGAGCAATGCAGAACAGCCGAAAATTAGCAGGTTCTTCAACTCACCGGGCCCCTTTTCCCAATTCCCCGTATCAGCCAGTAAATAAAGCAAGATCATGGCAGGTATACAGGCGCCTGCGATTCTTAATAAAGAAAGAAGCATACCCGCGGGTTGAACAACCTCCGGTATCTTGCGCCTTAAAATATAAAAATAGAGAATTAATTGAATGAATGTCGAAATTGACAGGGAAACAGCCAGGCCCCGGACCCCCAAACCCATAGCTTTTGTTAGAACAATGCCGATCATGGCGGTCAACGCCACCCCGAAGCCACCTACAGCCATGAGTGTATTTCGGTCATCAATGGCAAAATACACCTTTTTTATAATATTTATCCCGGCAAGGTTTATTAGAAAGGGAATAAGCAATTGCAGGGTCGCGGCAGTTACCAAAGAGTCATGGATCGTAAAACTACCGTGCCGGAACAGGATCGCGACGGTGGCTTTGTGAAAGAATAGCATAAATGCGCAGGCCGGGAAAAGAAAGAACGCAACCATTTTAATAGAATATTCCAATTGATCACGGACTTTGTGCCAATCCTTTTCAAAAACAGATCTGGTTACTACCGGCATTAAGGCACTACCCATACCGATAGCGATTATGCCATGAGTCAAATCCATTATCCGGTTCGCATTCCAATAATGAGTAACGGATCCTGCCGGAAGGAAAGAGGCCAGTTGCCGGAGCACAACCACATTGAGCTGGGCAAAAATACCAATCAGTATAACCTTGCCCATTTCGCCCAGGAAGAAGCGCACCCGGGGTGAATTGAATTGAAAATTCGGTCTCGGAAAATACCACAGTTTGCCGAGTATCGGCAGTTGTACCAGGAAATGAAAAATTCCACCGGCCAGAACACCTGCTGCCAGGGAGTAGACAGGTGGGGAAAAACGATTCATGAACAGGACCACAGCAACTATTATTCCCGCGGAAACAAGGCCGGGAGCAATCTTGGGAATAAAAAAATGGCCGCGGTGGTTCAGGATTCCTTCACAATACGAGACCAGGCTGACCATGGCAATGAACGGAAACAACCACCTGGTTAAATTGACAGTCAAGTTAAATTTTACCGGATCGCTGATGAATCCATAGGCAAAAAGGCGCACTAACAGCGGAGCGGCGAGGATACCGGCGATGCAAAAAACCGACAGTGCGATGAGCAGGATAGTGAAAATTTTATCGGTCAATTCCCGGGCGGCGAGTGTGCCGAATTTTGACTCTTCTTGAGCGATAGCCGGGATCATGGCACCGGTCAGTCCTTCATCTGCCACGAATCTCCTGAACAGCGACGGCACGGTCCAGGCCATCCAGAATGCGTCGATTGTTTTTCCGGCCCCGAAATAGTGAGCAATGACGATGTCGCGTACCGCGCCTAAGATACGGGAAATCCCTGTTCCGGAGGCGCTTACAAAGAATTTATTGAGAATATTGGCGGATGAACGTTTGTGTTGTGCAGCCGGTGACGTATCTCCTGGTTCTACTTCATTCATTTTACCTCCGCTTGCCTTTAGTGTGCCCACCAGGTGGGCAGGGGATAGTGAATTGTAAATGAAATATGAACATAATGCAAGTTCTATGGATTTTTCTTGGTTGACCCGAATGCAGCGATATGATATATTATGAAGGCGAATAAGTTATCAAACTGCGGTAAGATCCGGGAATTAATCAAAAGGTGAACGATGCTGAAAGAAGC
>JAGLQA010000843.1 GCA_023137075.1 Candidatus Aminicenantota bacterium | reverse complement strand
TTGCCAATGATCAAAGTTAAATTTTATTTTTTAATGAATCTCTTGAATATGGTTTTCAGGAAACGGCGCAGGTTTAGGTAAACAAGATAGCTTCTGAAATAGAGCCGGGTCAGAAGGGGATGGCGAATCCGGTCGGGCCGAAAAAGCGCCTTGCCGCCGCGTTCAACTTGTGTCACGACCCCGACAATATTTTCCTGCGGGATACAGGCATCTATATGATGCTGACCGTCCCCTCTGAAAAAATAGGATTTACCCTTTCTTTTTATAACCCGGTGCAAAATCAAGCGATTCGCCCGCGGACGGCGAAAAGCGGCGACTTCACCGGGCAGCGGCGCCATACCTTGCAGCGGCGATAGGGTAAGTATGTCCTTATCGCGAATGGAGGGACACATACTGGAACCGGGGGCTTTGAAGCGAAAGGCGGCTCCTTTTTCATGAACCGCGAAAATTAGCCCGGCCATTTCGTGGCCGGAAAGAAACATTTCCTCCCGGTTTTTCTCAATCTCCGCTTCCATTTTTTATCCTTTCCCCGATTTTGCTTTAGAACTTTCATTTGAGAGAAACTCTTTTAGGAAAGCACTTCCTCTATATTCCGGGTTGATTGTAAATTGTTCTTCCTCCTCTAATATCAACGTGTCGTCGTAAACATCGAAGAATAACTCATTGATGCCATTGATCAACTGGCTCTCGAATACATTTTTACACCTGGCAAAATCTTCCATCTCATGCCTGAAAAGACCATAATCATGTTGGTCAAACAGGGTTAATAATTCCCTTTGAATGGGATTCCAATCAATAGAAGAAGCATTTTTTATCACCTTTGTTTCTATTCGTTTTTCTACTTCCGCCTTTTCTGCATCGGTATCATTTAGAATTTCACCCAATTTATCCACCGTTACCGCATGCCGGGATTTTATCCCCGCGATTCTGTCTCCATTCAATTCGATTTTTTTACGGTAGCGGTCATCTATCTTTGTTAGAGCCGCTGCCAAATCGTTATCGCGCCTCATAACTTCGATAACTTCCATAAAAACTTCGTATTCCATTTCATTCTTAAAGATGGTTTTTTTGACTCGATCCGGGATGGGTTCCGGTTTACTCTCTTCCCGGAAACTCAATTGATAATATTTAAGGTAAGCGATCATCGCTTCTCTCTTATTTATGGATGCAAATTCCTTTGCCGCTTTAAAATAGATATCTTTCATATGCTTATTCATTTTGTATTTTTTAAGGAATGCGGCGAATCTTTCCATCTTTTGTTGAGCCGTCAGGCCGTTCAATGCATTGATAAGATTCTTATAGTGTTCATCCAATGTCCGTTTGGGTAAAAATATCGCCTCGATATTTTCGCACAACTTCCGAGAGAAGCGGCTGTCTTTCAGGAAAATCGCTATCAATTGGGCATACATGATGTATTCTTCCTTTGACCGGGTTCTTTCAAGCGCCCTTAAATATATTTCTTCTGCAAATTCTTTATCTTTCAGGTCGACCGGGATGGCCCGGGCAATTTTTCTTAAGTCGGCGATGGACTTTACCTTCTCGGCTGCTTTTTTATACAATTTTTTCACCCATTTAGTATCCCGCAAATTGTTGGCCACCTGCCCGGCCAGTTCCACATATTCCAGGGTAGAGCCGGCTCTTTGTTCGCTTTTTTTATACTCCTCCTTTGTTTTTTCGTTGTCTTCCATACCGCTTTCAACATTCTTTTTTAAATTCTGTTTGTCAGCCAATTTACATTTAAACCTCGTCTATTATTTTCTCATATTTTTTACATTCTTTAAAGCACCCGGTTAAAAATTCTCACTGTCCATTTGATTGTTGATATTATGAATCCATTAATGATATAATAAATATTCAAAGAGTGTGAAGCCATAAAACCTGGGTACATATAAAATCCACACACTTACAACACTCCTTTACCATGATGAGAAAATTTTATCCGGGAATTCCCCTCTATCTCGCATGCCAAGGGAGAAAAATAATTGAAAAAGTTGAAAACCCAAAGACGACGTTTTTAACTATATGCTCATCCTGGTCCATGAATTGGGTCATGCCGTATTTGGCTGGCTATTCGCCCCTATTACCGCCTACCTGTTTTTTC
>JAGLQA010000842.1 GCA_023137075.1 Candidatus Aminicenantota bacterium | reverse complement strand
GGCTCATCAAAGGTTTTTGGAAGTCGAGAATCTCTCATATTCCGTCTCAGCCAAAATGTCGAAATCGGCAAAAACGAAGAAAAAGTGCTGCACTTCAAAAAACTCATCCGAAATCCGCTAAAGTGGACCGCGGAAACCCCCAATCTTTACTCCCTGATCATCGAGCTTAAAAATAACACCACTAAAACCATCGAAGCAGTCAGTCACAAAATCGGTTTCAGGAAGGTCGAAATAAAAGACGGCCAATTACTCGTTAACGGGACAGCCATAACCGTCAAAGGCGTCAACCGGCATGAGCATGAACCCCGCACCGGCCGGGTGGTAACGGAAGAATACATGCTGAAAGATATCCGCTTAATGAAACAGCATAATATCAATGCCGTACGCACCAGCCACTATCCCAATGTGCCCCGCTGGTATGAACTGTGCGATCTTTATGGTCTCTACGTGATCGACGAGGCCAATATCGAATCTCACGGTATGGGCTACGACCCGGACAAGGCATTAGCCAACCAACCCGAATGGCAGCACGCTTTTTTAGACCGGACCATCAGCATGGTGGAGCGGGACAAGAATCACCCCTGCATTATAATCTGGTCATTAGGTAATGAGTCCGGTGAAGGAGTCAATTTCCGGGCCACCTACAATTGGATAAAAAAACGCGACCGCAGTAGGCCGGTGCAGAGCGAGGATGCGGGGTTGGATAACTATACCGATATCTACTGCCCCATGTATAAACGCATTCGCCATCTCCTGGAATATGCCGAAAAGAAAAAGGACCGCCCTCTTATCCTGTGCGAATACGCCCATGCCATGGGGAACAGCGTGGGCAACCTGCAGGACTACTGGGATGTGATCGAATCTTATAAACACCTGCAGGGCGGCTTCATCTGGGATTGGGTGGACCAGGGACTTTTGGCAAAAAATGAACAAGGCGAAGAGTTTTTTGCCTACGGCGGTGACTTCGGGCCCGCGGGAACTCCCAGCGATCAAAATTTTTGCATAAACGGCCTGGTCTTCCCGGACAGAAAGATTCATCCTCACATCCACGAAGTCAAAAAAGTCTACCAGTATATCGGCGTTAAACCGGTGGATTTACTAAACGGGAAAATCGAGATCACTAACAAATACGACTTCATCAACTTAGACCACGTGACTATGACCTGGGAAGTTATGGCTGAAGAAAAAGAGATGGCCCGGGGAAACTTATCTTCATTGAATATCGCCCCGGCCACTGCCGTGGAATACCAATTGCCGCTGCCCCGCATCGAAGCCCGGCCCGGCGTGGAATACTTCTTGAATCTAAGCTTCGTAACAAAAGATAAAACACCGCTTTTACCTACCGGTCATGAATTGGCCGGAGAACAGTTTAAGTTCCCACTCTACAGGCCTGTACCGAAGATGAATTTACGCAAAACCGGGAAACTGAAACTCAAAAACCGGGCCAAATTCATTAAAGTGAAAGGGAAAAATTTTACCCTTTACCTGGATAAAGAGAAAGGTGAAATTACCTCCTGGACTTACCACGGCTGCGAATTTATAAAATCCGGGCCTGTGCCCAACTTCTGGCGCGCGCCCACGGATAACGATTTCGGCAGCGGCATGCAGAAACGCTGCC
>JAGLQA010000841.1 GCA_023137075.1 Candidatus Aminicenantota bacterium | reverse complement strand
AAGGAGGAAAACATGT
Organism: Candidatus Aminicenantota bacterium; assembly: GCA_023137075.1. Taxonomy (GTDB): domain Bacteria; phylum Acidobacteriota; class Aminicenantia; order UBA2199; family UBA2199; genus JAGLQA01. The sequence goes on along the minus strand of JAGLQA010000841.1, from coordinate 1,831 downwards.
ATTTAGCAAAATTTTGGATCAACTTTAAAATCTTTGTAAAAACCCTTTGGGCCTGCAATTTCAGCATTATTATGCTTATATTAGGCGCGGTAATCTTTCTGTTTATTCCCCAGGGAAAAGATACGATCCTGAAATTGGAGGGTTTCGGACACGTTATTTTTGTTTTGGCAGCTTTAATATGGGCCCTACAAATATGGTATTGGGCACGGGTCATGTACTACTTAAAATATAGAAAAGTCAAAAAAAGAATCAATGTTGTCCAATGGACGGTACGCCTGGCCCCAAGAATCCTGGGCGGCTTAGCCCTGCTGACTATCGCAATCTCCGCTTTCATAATGTCGCACTACTCACCGGGCCTATTATGGATCGGTGTCCTTTTTATAATTCTGACCGTCCTCTTTTTACTTTTCGTTATTTTCAGGAGAGACGTATTCAATTTAAAAAAGCTGGATGATGATAGTTTATACAATATAAAAAAAATGGAAAGAAAGACAAAGATTGCCCTTATACCCGGCCTTCCGAAAGGGGCCTCTATCACCACAACTATCTCGATCATTTTTGCAGTTTTACTTTTTATTCTCTTTATAATATTTCCGCATATATTCGTCTTCTTCACGATAACCGCAGCGCTTATCCTGCTGTGTTTCTCAATGTGGGTCTCTATCGGAAGTTTTATCAGTTACTTCAGTTATAGGGTTGGCTTGCCCTTGTTTTCGTTATTAATTATTCTATCCCTGATTTTTAGCTTCTGGAATAATAATCACTCGGTGCGTCTACTTAAAAATGACACTGTACCTGAAAGCCCCCATTTAACTCAACGAATTAACGACTTCCTAAAAGCTTATAAAAATAACAAGAATAACAGTAACAACCCGATTTATGTAGTCGTAGCTGAAGGTGGCGGTATCAGGGCAGCTTACTGGACTGCCGGTGTGCTGGGAGCAATCCAGGATAAAGATAAGAACTTCAAAGACAATCTATTTGCCATTAGTTCGGTTTCCGGCGGCAGCCTCGGGGCGGCAGTATTTGTGACCCTGATTAAGAAACAATCAGGGAAACTTCCGGAGAAGGCTTTTTATGTTAATAAATCCCGGGAAATACTCAGAAATGATTTCCTCTCCCCTGTGATAGCCGGTTTTTTTTCAGGAGATATACTGCAAGAGATTATCCCGCTTCCCATATATTCCCTTTCAAGAGGAAATGCAATAGAGAAAGCATGGGAATTAGCATGGAAGAAAAGTATGGGGTCCGATGATTTAAAAAAACCCTTCAAATCTTTATGGAAAAATGATGAAGAATGTAAAATCCCCTTGCTGTTCCTGAACGGCACCTGGGCAGAGACAGGCAAACGATTGATCGCCAGCTATGTTCAAATCGACGATGAAATATTCAAGGATGCCTCTGACATTTACACGGATTTAAAAAATGACATGAGAATAAGCACTGCCGTTCATAATTCGGCACGTTTTCCTTATATATGCCCTGCCGGAAGGCTAAATTATATAGATCATATGAAGCATGTCGTGGATGGCGGTTATTTTGATAATTCGGGGGCCATCACAGGCCTGGAAATCACTTCTGCTCTTAAAAATGCGATGGCTGAAAGGCAAATAAAAGCAAAACTTGTTGTAATCATGATTAAGAACTCGCCAAAAGAACAAGAAAAAAAACAATCTCACTTTTTTCCGGGAAGTATCATCCCTGTGATCGCTATTTTAAATATTCGCACAGCTCATGCTTCCTATGCCGTTATGAAATTGAAGGAATACGTTAATAATAAATGCTGGGGAAGATTTATCGAGATTGAACCGGAACCGGAAGATGTACATTT
>JAGLQA010000840.1 GCA_023137075.1 Candidatus Aminicenantota bacterium | reverse complement strand
TCGTCACAGGAGTTGTTCCGGTACCGGTACCCTTTTTCACGGAGTTCCTTTTTCTGGGCATCAGTTTTGATCCCCATGTTGTGGCATCCCCCACAGCCTCCACCGCCTTCCATCAATTCGTCAGGCTCCAAATGAGTGACGTTCATGGCATTCATGGAGGACCAGCCATGGTTGTGTTTTCCCCTGGAAAATTGATTGAACTGGTCCTCATGGCATTGTGCGCAAAGGTTTTCGTCCGGCAAAGTGGCCAGGTGAGTATCTTTTGTGCTTTGGTGTTCCTCCCCATGACAATCGGAACAGTAAATCTCCTCTCCAAAATGCTTGCTGGCTTTCCAGTCCTCCACCAGACCCGGACTGGTCTTCTCATGACAACGAAGGCACTTGCTTTTGGTTTCAGCAAAAAGGCTGCCAAAAATAAAAGCGGTCAAAATCAGACCCAATATTAATTTGTTTATCTTCATTTCTTCTCCTTCTGTTTAAATTTTCCCCCTGGCCCATTCGATAACAGGATGAATCCATTCTTTCGCCGGGACATAGTGAAAGCCATGACCATTGCCCATGTCAACCGCGATCTCTTTATACCTATTGAGCCCCTTATCTTTTGCAACCTCGAAGAATGGTTGACAGGAGCCGAAATATTCGTCTTTTAAATCATAAATCGAGAGTACATTCCCCGTCAAATTCAAGCCCAGGTTTGCGGCATCTTGTGCGAAGTTTCCCACGCAGGCCGCGATGATGACATAATTAATATCCCTTAGTTTCATCTCCGAAGAAACATAAAAAACAATTGCGCCACCTTTCGACGCACCTACAACGGTGATATTCTCCTGGGGCACACCCGCCGTTACCAGGCGGTTAACCTGCCCGGTTATTTTTTTTGCGTAGGTCAAAACATTCGTGTTTTTCTCCCGGGCTTCGCTTATAACGATGAATCCCTTTTCTTTAAAGGTATCCAATATCTTGCGGTATTCATAGGTGCCGTATTTTTCCGAAGTTGGGCGGATTCCCTGGTTTTCTACGATCTGGCCATGCAGAAAGAATAGATATAAACCTTTGGGATTGATCTTTTGGGGAACCCCTTTAAATATCCCTTGCCCGGCATCCATCCTGATGCCGGCAAAACAAAAAAATATCAGAGCAAATACTACCGCCGGAATGTTAAATGTTTTTTCTATAACCATTTTAATCCTCACCTTTATATCTATTCCGAATAAATATCTTTGTATATCTTTTCCCATTCCTCACTTATTATAATATCATTCATGCTGAAATTATTTGACTCCCATTTATTAAGCGGCCATGGGTACATCTGCTTATACACATTCCAATATGTCGCATATTTTGATCTGATATTTGCCGTTGGATGCCAGTTCATTTTTTTATATACATCTTCCAATATTCTTATTTCTCTGACTATTGGATAACTTAAATCTAATTCTATTAGTAAATTATAGTCGCCATCTGTATCTTTAAAATGGCTAACAAAACTCTCAAGATATTGTTGAAGGAAAACAAAACATATACCATCGTCAAACTTTTTCATTTTAAATATAGATTGGAATCTTGCGGCTGATTCCGTAATAAACAATCCTATCGATGGAATCTTTTTCTCTAAATTGTAACAGTTTATCAAAGTTTCTCCAAAAAAACATTCTATATTTTTTAAGCTCTTATGCTCGAATTCTCCATAATCTAAAATTGCCCTGAAGTAAATATCTTTCCCAACAAATCTATATAGAAGATCTTGAGCAAATTCACATAAATACATAGAAAAATATCGATGGTCTTGAGGCTTTTGTAGTTGATATTTATTATAAATTATAATTGTATCCGAAAAAACTATCGTATTGAAAGCGTGGTGACGATGAACATTAAGTTCATCGATGATATTATATATTTCTATTACTTTTACATTCTTTTTTTTTACAATTTCTGAGAAACCTAATATATCGATGTAAAGTAAATATTTCTTTTTCATGTTTCGCTCATTTGATTGAAATATCTATCGGTGTTATCTACTAGGAGGCATCATTTTTATATTGAGCGATAGCACAGAATAACCTTTTAAGACTGACATTTAGTTTTCACGAAAAGGATAATACCTCCTGGACAGGCTCAATCTTTTCATATTCGATCCAGTGAGATGAGTGTGCCTCCCAGAGGTCAACCGCCTGCTGCATGTTTAACCACAATTCAGGCGTGGAGTTGAACACTTTGGCTAACCGAAAGGCTATATCAGGTGTTACGCGTCGTCGTTCGTTAACAAGATCGGAGATAGTCTTACGAGAAATGCCTATCATCCGGGCTAAATCAGCTTGTGACAACCCTATTTCCGGCAACAGGTCCTCCCGGATCAACTCACCGGGATGGGTAGGTTTTCGCTTTCGTCTATTTCCCATGGTAGTCCTCCAAATTTACATCAAATATATCCCCCTTCTCGAAACGAAACGTTATTCGCCAGTTCCCGGTAACTCGTATGCTGTATCTTTGACTCATATCGCCACTCAGGGGATGTAATCTAAAACCGGGTAACCCAAGGGCTTGCAGCGTATCCGCAGCATCCAGGACGTCCAACCGCCTTCTGATCCGATCTGCCATATCCGGACGTACTCGTTTATGAACTCCCTTTAGGAATAATTCTTTAAGTCCCTTGTGTTTCCAGCTTTTAATCATTACTGAATGATTATAGCTTAGAAGCCTTGAGACGTCAAGCTAAAAAAGGGTTAGTATTCAGTTTTTCAAAGTGAGCTAAAGATAGAATCCTTTATTGATTTAACCAGGTTTTTCTTTTGAAGCATTAAGGTTTGCAGAACACTCATGATTACTTTTTTACATTTAGGGCACCACTGAACTTCGGCCTCATATCTAACTACCTTGCTGTGGCATTCCTCAAACGGTGGAATGTCTTCAACAATGTGACTCTCAATGGTACGACTTCTTGCAGCCTCTGTAGAACAATCCGGACAATGACTTAGAAATACTCGAACAACATCGTCTATATGCTCAGGCTTCCCGGGCGGAGTTCACCGAGTTCAAGCAGTTCCTCTTTGATTTTTTTAATTTTTTTTTGTATTTGTTTTAGTTTATCCGTAATCCGATAGCTTAGCGCAGCTATCGGATTATGTCAATTCCAAAACGCATTTTTTTTAAATTTTTGCGATCTGTA
>JAGLQA010000084.1 GCA_023137075.1 Candidatus Aminicenantota bacterium | reverse complement strand
GGACGTAATTTCAACTTCATTTAAAAGGAGGTAATATGAACAGATTTTTTATACGCAAAAGCGTATCCGTAATCGTCATGATTGCGTTTCTCTCAATGATTTGTTTCGCGTACCCCGGTCACTCGGAACAGGTAGTGAAGACCGAAAAGCAAGAGAAGGTAAAAACCGTCGAAGCTGAGGCTGAAGCAACTGTCGAAGTCGACGAGTATTATTCCAGGGATGATGCGAATGTGATTGAAGACGAAGGCTACCCGGGAGCAAAAAAGAAGAAGTTCCCGTGGTTGCTGGTCGTGGGCGGCCTTGTGGTTGTCGGCGTGGTTCTATACTTTTTAGTGTTTAAAACAAAAAAGTACGAATTAACCGTAAACGTTGACGCGGGTGTTACCGGTTCACCTGCAGCCGGAACCTCTAAGCACAAGAAAGGGACCACCATCAATTATAACTACTCCTTAGCGGCCGGCTACGAACAGTTGTCGGTAAAAGTGGACGGAACCGCAAAGTCGGCGAGTGGATCCATTACTATGGATGCCGCTCATACCATTACGGTTACCGCCGTTAAATCGGTTACCGGTACCTACAAAGGAACCACCAGCCAGGGTTACAATATTGAGCTCAGGGTTACCAAGGTAGGCGGAATCAGCACCCTTACCTATCTCTGGATTAAGATGAAAGGATTCTATGGAGCATCTTCCTGGCTTCTTCTGACATTGTGGGGCAATCCCAACACCCAAATTCTAAATCACTCGTTTTCCTATTCGAGTTCATCTATGGAGTTAACCGGAAATTTCACAGTTAACGGAACGACGACGGTTTCAGGCACCTGGAACATGCATTACAATTACTATGGTTATAATTTCACCTCCAGCGGGACCTATAATGCCAGCCAAACCGCAAAATCAACGAGAGGTTACGCGAAGTTAAGACCTGGCGAGGAAAAGATTTCCGCCGAACTCTACGAAAATGGAAAATTAATCAAAAGAATTAAAAAATAGTAAACATATTTTTTCCATTTTTGTTTGTCCAGGCAAAAGGGAAAGGATATTAGGAGAAATAATTTGATAAGGGGCTGGGTCCCCGGTTCAAGACCGGGGCCCGGGCCCTATTTTTTTAATATGATGAAATACCGTAATATTAAAGTATCTGGTTTGAAGGATTTAGTATGAGCACGTGGTTGAGACCCCGGGGAATTTCCATAATTGTTTTGATTGCTTTTCTCGCGATGGTCTTCTCCGCGGCCTCCCCGGTTCACACCGAACCGGTGGCAAAAACAAAAAAGCAGGAAGAGAAAAAAATAGCAGCCTCCGGAACTGAGGAAACCTCTGATATCTATGAGTTCTATTCCAGGGATGAAACACATGTAATCGAAGACGAAGGGAAACGAAGCGAAAAAAAGAAGAAATTCCCGTGGCTTCTGGTTGCCGGTGGAGTTGTCGCTGTCGTGGTTTTATATTTAACGGTTTTCAAAAAGGAAAAATACGAGTTAAGGATGAACCTGGGAGAAGGTGTGACCGGTTCGCCTGCTGAAACTCGGCGATATAAGAAAGGCACGATTGTTAATTTTAACTATTCCTTGCAGGCCGGTTATGAGCAATTATCGGTGAAATTGGATGGGGCCGATTTTGACTCGAGTGGAATGATTATTATGGACTGTCACCACTCCATTTCCGTAACGGCAATGAAATCGATTCCGCCCGGGACTTATTCAGGCGCCACGAACCAGGGATACCCGGTTGAGCTGCGGGTGAGTAATGCCTCCGGTGTAAGCGCGGTAACCTATTACCGGATCACAATGGATTCCGGCGTCAATGACTATGGGTATTCGCTTAATCTCACCTTATCCGGTAATTCTCACGAATTAATTACCGGTTACACCTTTTCCTTTTCGGATACATCTTTAGATTTAACCGGAACCTTTACCACAACCGGCATTCCCGGTGTCGCGGGAAATTGGGATTTACACTACGATTCGTTCATTTACGGTGTTTTTACCGGGAAGGGGACCTTCGATGCCGCTCAAACAGCGGCAAGATCAACCGGGAATTTTTTAAAACTACGCGCCGGAGAGGTGAAAATCACGGGGGTCATTCTGAAAGACGGAAAGGTCATCAAACGAATTAGCCGGTAAGGATTCTTAACGGGTTATTTTTTTTCAGCGGGAGATGTTTTACCGGGTAATATCACATCCCCTTCGTATATAATATGTGAATTATAAAAAATACAATAGCGGTTTTTGCCCTCTTTCAATTCCGTTATTTTCCCCCACAAGACGATAAAGTTGTAATAACCTCCGGGTTTGCCGTATTCGAAGACACGCCGGCTGATGCGCCGGTTCGCCGTGTTATAAAAAACCAGGGAAATCGTCCCTTTATTTTCCAATTCGGCCACTTTTAACAGGAAAAAGCAGGGCATTGTTATTCTTTTATTCTTAAACTTTTTTTTATTGATAATCTTGTCATTCGTATATTCGAGGTGTTTTAGAACCTCGAAACTCGCGACATAGGGATAGTTCACGTAGGGAAATTTTTTCATATCCAGTTTACAACCGGGCGCGAGGAACAGAAGCACAAGAATTAAACAATTAAGAACTTTATAAAAAACTTTTTGAGAGCTAATGAATAACCTCCTTGAAGTTTTATTTTTCTTAAAAAACTTTTTTCTAAGAATATTTCGACGGATTGAAATCTTTCTTCCAGGGTGTAGTAAAGCACGAAGGATGAGAATTTAAACTTCCACGGCAGGTTGACGTAACCGTTCAGGCGAATGTTTTGAAGATTTAGTTTATCATCGAAGATGAAACCCAATTGGTAGTCAAAATATTCCTCTTTCTGCAGGGCCAGGTTCACGTTCAGGTTGTGGGTATTTGTGCCTTCGACCCAGAAGTTATCGGGTTTATACCGGGAGAGCAGCGAATAATCGAAGGAAAACGACAACACCCCTAAGGTTCGTTTAATACTCATTAGGAAATTGAAATCCGTGGTGTTGTCACCCATATCATCCCACAATTGGTTGATCGTGTAAGAGGGTATGCCCCGGAACCCGAGGGGCAGAACGATGCCGACAGAGGCCATCTTTAAACTGATGCCCTTTGAGATGGATGTGTCCACTTCCTCTCCCATTGGCACGGTTCTAAATAAGGCGTAGGGGGAAAATTGAAACGAGACATTCTTGTTCAATAATTTTATCGGGGTGAAATCGATATTAACCGAAAAATTCTTTTGACTGATGGCGTTGATAAAATCCTTTGAAAAATTGAAGTTACTGCTCAGAGTGAGCAGCTTAGATGTAAAATTTAAGGTGGTGGTTAAATCCGAATTGTCTGATTTATATACATCATTGATGATTCGTTTCTCCCAGGAGACATTTAAATCCAGTTTATCCCAGATCATAATAGGCGTGGATAAACGATAGGAATGACTCTTTCTCAGGTCATGGGTAAATGATAGGCCGGGAGTCAGGAATTTCAACTTTTTATAGGTAAAGTTCGAAACGAAGTTATACTTCGTGGGGTTGTCCTGCCGCCCGCTGATATTCTGCCCGATGGAGTAGGAAAAGGTTTTCAGGTCTTTCTCATGTTTGAGGTCTATATTGAATGACCTGTCATCATAATTTAGCAGGATTTTGGAATCTAAGAATGGTTTTTTACCAAAAAGTAATTGGTTTTGCCCGGAAATGATGAAACCTCGTTTTGTGCCGCCGATTTTGAATAATTGGCGCTCAAACAGTTTTATATCGTAGCTCCCTTTCAGGTATTTTTCCTGTAATTGCAGGGCAAGGATGAGGCCCAACCCGTCTAACTGGGAGAAGTTGAGATTCTGAAGGTAAAATTCCGTTTTATCGGGGATTTCTCCGCGTTTAAGGGTTAAACTTTTCAGCGGCACCGAGGGGACCCCCACGAAATAGGGAATAATATACCGGGCCCTTATTTTCTGGTTGCTGAATAAGCGGAATTCGGCAAATTCGTAAAAGATGTCTGATTTTAAATCTTTCGGGGATTTGCATTCAAACCCGGCCGTCAATCCTGCGTCTCCTTTTTTGGTGATTTCTTTCCCGTGTAATTCGCAGAAAGAGGAGAGGGGGAATAGTTTGAAAAACAAGGCATCGCAGTTTCTCTTCCCGGTTTTTTCTGTTATTTCGACGCCGCCGTATATAGCCCCTTTACAGTCTTTAACGTCTAAGTAGAGGGTATTCCCTTTGATCAGGTATTCTTTAGCGGTGATTGTAATGCCGCCGCCGCCGTATACATAATTCTGATCTTTGTTGTAGATGAAGTAGTCGCCTTTAAAATGGACACTCTTAGACTTTGCCGGGAATAGTAGTATGGGGAAAAACAGCACAAAGATATAAACCCGGATTTGTCTCGTATATTTATTCATTGTTTACGAATGAGCAAATTCCATTTTAAATGAAGTGACTTAGAATTTCAATAGTTTAGACAAAAAATCGGGTTTAATATCTTAATTATTATATATTTTAAGGAGGTTTACACAGATTATTTTACACCATCCAAATAAATTCACAAATTCACGCACCGCCCATCTTCCTTCCGCGCCGCGGGCTTGTTTAAAACGGAATTGGTTTGTTTACCAACTCCGTTTAAAGAAAAATCTGACCTTATCGTTATTATTTGGGTAACAATCGGTCATATGCCGACCACAAGCAAATGCTGCATTCCATCCAGATTTCAGCGGTATAAAATACGCCCAGCCCCGCTCTTTTCTTAGTTTCTTCCCAACTTTCTTAGTAATTTCGCTAAAAGTACTTGAGATAGAAAATCCCTCTTCTGTTTTAAAATCCGGATCAACTGTACTTATGTAATCAATAATACCTTTTTCGTTTACACCGTATTTATATTTAATTCCAGCAAATTTAAATTTATATATTAATGATGCGCTTGACGGTGAAGTGAGCACATAGGTGTTATTACCCCTCCCTTTAAATTTATAAGGTAGAGGATCGCCCAATTGAAGTTTCTTTAATTGTGAGCACTGAAAAAAGGAAAAAATAAGTATCAGCATCAATATTTTGTGCCTTTTCCGATTAATCCATACTTTTTTAGTTATTCTCTTTTTCATATTAATCTCACTTTTTTTGCTTTTTAAAAATCTTGTGCGTAGAACCTTCTTCACGCCATCCTTGTTGTACTGTCATTTCACTTGCTTCAGTCTCATCACCACCTAATCCCTTCACAAAAATTAGGTTGTGCTCTTTGTAAACTTTCGAGACGGTTAATGAATGTACAATTTTACCTGATTTGTCGTAATAGATCACTATATTTCCTACTTTTGGTTGACCAGTTACTTCTTTGTAGTTATCACCTATCAATATTTTTTGTACTTGAGGATTATCAATCCAATATTCGCCATCTGCAAATGTATAACCATGGCAATCAGTATCAAAACGCTTATCGCCTGACTCATTTCTAAATGCTTTAATAGCAGCTCCATTATCTGCAAAGAGATATCCAATTTTTACTTTAAAACCTCTATGTACAGTTTTATAAGTTCTTGTTGTGTTTTTCACAGGTCTAAATTTTAAAGAACCATCCTTCCTCCTTTTTAATCTGCCATCCGGGTCAAAGAAACTGATAGGACTATTATTGCAATAGATATAAAGGTTCCAAAGTTGCGGATTAATAATCGCTTGTTTATTGCTCATAACCGGGTCTACGGATATGAAGCGATAGGAATGGCTGTCGTAATAGCGTGCTCCGAAGTAATCTAAGTCCGAATAGGATTCACGCTCCTTGCCGGAGAATTTCTGTTTGGGGCTGTAGGTGTTGACCCATTCTTGTTGGATGTCTCCGTAGGGGCCGTGGGCGGCGGAATGGACGACATTGCCGTCATCATCGGTGACGATTCTTGTGGAATTGATCTGGTCCTGGAAGTGATAATAGTATTGGTCGGTGGGGGGCAGGTACTCCGCTATTAACCGGTTGCCCATATAGATGTACTCTTTTGTACAGATACCGGTGGCATCGTACTCGGCCATGATTCTGCCGTCATAAGACCAGATATAGTAGGTTGTAAAGGCTGACCGGGTGCGGTGGATATTGGTTTTACCGGGCTTCGCGCGTAACTTATTACT
>JAGLQA010000839.1 GCA_023137075.1 Candidatus Aminicenantota bacterium | reverse complement strand
TACCGGAGCAAAGAGCGGATTTATACAACCGGGTAGTAGACAGGTTGCTGGCGGCCCGTTTTTCCGATGTCAGAAGTGTCATAAAAGAACACCCTGCCCGTGAGTACTTGATGAATCTGGCATTTGCCATGCAGCATCAGGAGGTCGAGGAAATGGAAGCCGTTGAAGCGGTGAAAGAACTGAAAAAGGTCATCAATCAGGAGGAAGAAGAAAGCAAAACATCGTATAAAGATAGGTTAACAGACATATTTAATGCCATGGAACCTGAATGTGGTTTATTAAAACGCGGCAGTGGTAATAAAATAGCTTTTTCCCACCTGACCTTCCAGGAGTTTTTAGCAGGCAAGCACATATTGAACGAGGAGTTACCAATCGATGATTATTTGAAAAAGCCGTGGTGGAAAGAAACCCTGCTTCTGTATTTGGGCTATTTGAATATTTTTAATAAGAAGGGGAGTAACCGGCTTGTTGGAAGGATCATCAAGAAAGGCGATGAATGCACGGACAAGAAAGAGAAGAATTATCTCCGGCTATTGGCTGGGCAGGGACTGAGCGAATTCCAGGAGAGCAATAGGGACGAAGAAGTGGTCGCCCTGGTCAGGAAAAAACTTGAATTATTAATAAAACCGGGAGTTGATTTAGCGGTGCGTTTTGAAGCCGGTGAGATTCTCGGCAGTCTGGGAGATCCGCGTATCAGAAAGGATAACATGATAAAGGTCGAAGCAGGAGAATTTACAAGAGGATCGGAAAGCGAAGAAGCCTATGACATGGAAAAGCCTGAGCGAACGATTTATCTTGATGAATTCATGATCGGAAAATACCCGGTCACCAATGAGGAGTACCGCAAATTTGTGGAAAATGGTGGCTACGATAATAAAGAATTCTGGACGGGAGAGGGTTGGCAGTGGAGGGAAGAAAAAAAGATATCCGAACCGCTCTACCGGCATGATCGCAAGTGGAACGGCCCTAACTTCCCGGTAGTTGGAGTGAGTTGGTATGAGGCATCGGCTTACGCGAAATGGTTAAGTAAAAAAACAGGGAAGGAATATCGTTTACCTACGGAAGCGGAGTGGGAGAAAGCGGCCCGCGGTACAGACGGCAGAACTTATCCCTGGGGTGAAGGCATCGATAAAAACAAATGCAATTATAATGCAAATTTGGGTAGAACCAGCCCGGTGGGGATATTTCCCGAAGGAAAGAGTCCCTACGGTTGTTTCGATATGGCAGGCAATGTATGGGAGTGGTGTTCGGACTGGTATGATGAAAAATACTATAAAAAAAGTCCTGATAACAATCCCGAAGGTCCTGCCACCAGCGAGAACCGGGAGCTCCGCGGCGGCAATTGGATCAGCGTTGCCAGGTACGTTCGCGCTGCTTTCCGCTACTGGCTCGTGCCGTCCGACCGCTGGAACGATTTCGGCTTCCGCCTTTCCCAGGGCCAAAAGATGCCGTCCGGCAAGTAGAGAAAGCAGGTGGGATTAAACAAGCAAGGGCCGCTCCGAGCGAGACGGAGTGGAACGCAGTCGGCCAGGAATTTCGCCAAATTAAGGGCGAAATTAGGGTAAACGCACGGCGTTATCCATATATTATGGCTTAATGGATAGACGCACTTTAACTGTTACATAAATTCAGGGTTTAAAATC
>JAGLQA010000838.1 GCA_023137075.1 Candidatus Aminicenantota bacterium | reverse complement strand
TGATATCTTTAATATTCTGGGGATACGTGTGGGGAATCGTGGGCATGATGTTAGCCGTGCCTTTAACTTCGGCCTGCAAAATCATCTTTCAACACATGGAACTTACGAAACCCATTGCCGATTTAATAAGCGCCGAATAAACAATCCCGATTTATCTCTACCCAATAAAAACCACTAAAATTTTACAGGAAATAATAGTGGACAGATAAATTATTAATTTGTTGATTATTTTTTCATGCTGTAGTACTATATGTCTTAAAACCGGGGATATAAATATGAACAGGGTATTTATAAGCTACAGCACCAAGGATGAACAATTTGTCAGGCGTTTCTATGAAAGATTGAAAGCCAACGGATTAGATTGTTTTTTTGATAGAGAGTCTATCCCTAAGGGAGATGACTGGATCGAAGTACTGGAAAGAAAATTAAAAGCTTGTGATATTTATGTTGTTTTTCTAACGCCTGAATACTTCAAGTCAGAATGGACAAAGCTGGAAAGATCGGTAGTTATTAAAGAGATTACAACTGGAGGTAAAAATATCATACCTCTTTTATTAAAAGAGTGTGATGTAAATATTTCACCTTTCCTGCAAACCAGGCAGCTTTGTGATATTACATCGGAAAGCAAATATCAAAATATATACCCTGAAATACTTCGCCAGTTGGGGGGCAATCCCGGAGAAGATTTTCAACCGATAGAACGTAATTTTTTGCCTCCTTTATGTAGACTCCCGGAAAAGCACCGCATGCCTTATCGTTCCCTGGGAAACGGCTTCGTGGGCCGGGTTGGGGATTTGTGGGATATCGATGAGAGCCTGCGCAAAGATAAAACTACTGTAGTCCAGGGAGTGGGGGTGGTGACCGGCATGGCCGGTGTGGGCAAAACCCAATTGGCTGTCGAGTATGTGCACCGCTTTGGAAAATATTATCCCGGCGGCGTGTTCTGGGTTGAGGCCGATCAGGGCCTTCCTGCTTTGCTTGTCCTGGTTTGTAGGGCTGCGGGAATTGATATCGATAACAGGCTTGAGGAAAAAGAGCAATTAGAGCAGCTCTGGCAAATTCTCAGTTCCTTTTTACCGGTACTTGTGGTGCTTGATAATTTCCCGGAAAAGATTGCCCTGGAGGTCTGGCTGCCCCCCCAGAGTTCAATCCATGTGCTGGTGACCACCAGGAGAAAAGACCTCTTTAATTTTTCTTCTTTTTCTCTTGATGTACTTACGAAAGAGGAAGGTGTGGAACTGCTAAATTCCGGTAAAAGAAAATTCACCGGAGATGCCTCCGACCTGGTGGAAGCCATGGGCGGTCTCCCTTTAGCAATAGAGCTTGCAAAGAACTTTCTGAATTTAAGAACCAATCTATCGATAACCGGTCTTTTAGAAGAGATTAAGAAAAAAGGAGAGATTAAAACACTTGGTTTTTTTGCCGGTAAATATGAGAATGAACTGCCTACCGGACACAGCAAAGAGGTAGCCGCCACTTTTCAGTTGAGCTGGGATATCGCCTCTGATTTTGCTAAAACCCTTTTGCAGGTTATAGCGCTGCTGGCCCCGGTGCCTGTTCCCCGCCGGGTGCTTAAAAAAATATTTGATACAAAAAACAAGGAAATTCTTGATGACCCGGTTGATGATGTTGTCGCAGAACTCACTCAAAAACTTTCATTAACAGAACTGGATGATGAAAATGACCCGTCCTGTCACCGGTTGATTTCCGCTTTTGTCAGGACAGTCATTAAAAACGATACCGATTTAAATAATAAAATAGTCCGAACCATACTTAATGAAATGAAAAGGACTGCCGAAGAATCCGATACAGCTTCTTTAAGGGAATTGGAAAAGATTATACCTCATGCTGACTATCTTTTAACTTTAAAAACAATTGAATTAAAGCCGGAACAGGCTGTTGATATGGCACATTATATTGGATGGCACTACAGCAGGTGGGGCAGGTACCGAATTTCAAAAAAATATAGAGAGGAGGCTCTTTTTATAGCGAAAGCAAATTTCAAACCAGGAGATCCTATAATTGCTTCATGCTTTGTACATCTTGGACAAGTTTTTGATTCCCTTGGAAATTATAAGAAAGCTATCGAGTACTATGAGAAAGGTCTGCAAAGCGATCTAAAAACCTATGATAAAAATCATCCACAGGTGGCTATAAGTTTGAACAACCTGGGCAGCGCATGGCAGGCTCTTGGGAAATACGACAAGGCTATTGAATACTACGAGAATGCCAATGAAATAAATATCAAGCATTTAAGAAAAGAACACCCACATGTTGCTGCAACCTGGAACAACCTGGGCAGCGCATGGCAGGCTCTTGGGAAATACGACAAGGCTATTGAACACTATGAGAAAGCTCTGCAAAGCGATCTGAAAACCTATGGTAAAGATCATCCACAGGTGGCTATAAAATGGAACAACCTGGGCAGCGCATGGCAGGCTCTTGGGAAATACGACAAGGCTATTGAATACTATGAGAAAGCTCTGCAAAGCGATCTGAAAACCTATGGTAAAGATCATCCACAGGTGGCTATAAAATGGAACAACGTAGGCAGCGCATGGGAGGCGCTGGGCCAATATGAGAAGGCGATCTCCTACTATGAAAAAGCACTCTCATCCGATCTCAAAACTTATGGTGAAGAACATCCTTCTGTGGCAATAAGATGGAACAACCTGGGAATGGCATGGCAGGATCTGGGTCAATATGAGAAGGCGTTTCAATATTTTGAGGAAGCTCTACAAAGCGATTTGAAAACCTATGGTAAAGATCATCCACAGGTGGCTATAAAATGGAACAACCTGGGAAGGACATGTGCTTCTCTGGGGAAATATGAAAAAGCTATTGAATATTATGAAAAATCACTAAATATATTTAAATCAATTATTGGAGAAGAGCACCCAAAAACGATAGTTGTCCAGAAAAACATAGCAGATCTGTTATATTCTAATGGTGGACATTTATTAAAGATTGAAAAATGGCATGAAGCATTAAAGAATTACATGCTGGCAAAATTAAATTATAAAAAGATCGGAATTTCGTTAGGAATGGCTAATTCTTGTAGAAAAATAGGGGACATCTATGAATTATTAAATGATTATGAAAAATCCAGATGGTCCTATAAAGATGCTCTTAGAATTTACAAGTATTTAAAAAAATTGCATGACATTGCTCTAACTGAATTTAACCTTGGAAGATTAGAAATTAAAATAGGCTTTTTCGATGATGCCTTAAAACATTT
>JAGLQA010000837.1 GCA_023137075.1 Candidatus Aminicenantota bacterium | reverse complement strand
AGTCTCTCGGTAAGCGTGACGATAGTGCCGGATATCCCGGCAATGATGGCATATTCTACCGCTGTCCCACTGCCGATTTTTAGAATATCCCCTTTTTTTAGGCCGGTCACATGATCGAGTTGAAAATATTTTACTTTCTGAGGTGGAAGATTTGTGTCTTCTTCTACCTCAGTCAAACTTTCAGGGACGGTTGAAATAATCGTGTAGTCAGGCGAGGCCTTTTTCCGCAAAGTTCCCTCTAAGAATCCGGGAGGCGGTAGATAGATGGCATCCATATCCGGGACGACGCTTATCACTTTGACCAGTTGGGCCGGAATGGCCAGGAGATTCTCTTCCGTTTCATAGGGAAGTTCATCGTGCTCGTCGCCGGCACCGGCGGCGGCCTGGGTCCGAGCCGGGATTAAGACTTCTTTTTCAGTTCCCGGGGCAAGCTTGAAGGTCAGCGGCACCCGGGCCGGTTGAGCGGAAAGAAGCCGGATGCCCAGCATATCCAGGAAAGCGGCCAGGTTTTTACCGGGGACCTGGTTGAGACGACTGATGACCTGTCCGGTAATATAAGAAAAAATTTTAAGTAATGCAAAACCGCTGTCATTTCCGGTGATTCCCTGCCACTGGGGCGTATAATGCGGCGCCATTTGTTTCAATGTATTCAGCAGGTCATCTAACCGACGTTTATCTATTTTGGGAGATTTTATTCGACTCATTTTCTCATCCTTCTTTCAAATAAAAGGGATAGACCAAATTAAAGCGATTATTGGTGGTCCTGATTTTATAATCGATGGAGATTAACAGCATACCGTCATTTACCCTCTCTTTATTTAACTCGACTGCAATTAACTCTATCCTTGGTTCCCACATCAACAAGGCTTCCCTGACACTGTTTTCGATCAACATGATGTTGGAGGTGTTGAGTACGGCAAACACATAGTCGTGGATACCGCAGCCGAAATCGGGACGCATAACCCGTTCGCCTCTGGATGTGCCCAGGATGATGTGGATGGCTTCTTTGATGTCCTGCTCATACTCCGACATCGCCGTGTGACTATCCCTGTCCAAATCGACCGGAAATTTCCAGCCTTTTCCTAAAAATTCTTTAGCCATTTTTTGCCTCCGGCAGTCCACCTTTTTGAAAAAAGGTGGCACCAAAAACTTTTCCAAAAGGCCCTTCGGGCCATCTCAAAGGCATTTTGTGCTTCATGTTTTTCTCATCATTCATCATTCATCACTTAAATCTATCCAATTAATACGGTGGTGCATCCCATTGCAATCGAATTCGGGGGCCCGCTTTCCACAACCATATCTCCCTGGCGTGCGGCGGGGAGATTGTTTATTAATACGGTCATACTACCGACAGCCACGGTTCCTCCCACGTGGGGCACAACCCCGGTTACTAAGGGACAGGCATGAAAATCGGACCCGGCTCGCCAGGCCGGCATGCTGCCGATCAATACGTTGACACTGCCGGGCCCGGGACCTAAGGGGGTGCCGTGGGACGTGGTATCTCCTACTCTTGCTGCCAGGGGCATGTTAACCTCCTTTGATCTAAATTATGAATGATGAATATTGCTTCAAAATTTGGCTTTTTGCCACAAATCTTTATTATGGATTGCGGATACCATTCACTTTTTGTATATTGTTTAATCTTTTTCATTCTTCACTCATCATTTATCACTAATTTATTTTTACCATTGTGCCTTTAATTGTTAAAATTGCGTTGGATTTAAGCGTCATTGAACCCGATGACTCGATGTCTATTTTTTTGGCTTTAATCTTCAATTGACCTGCGCTTTCGATATTAATGGAATTTTTAACGGAATCGATAACCATTTTATTGTTGCTTGTTTTATCGGTGATCTCAATCTTTTCTTTTCCCGCGGTATCGTCTAATACTATTTTGTGGCCGGCATTAGTATGAATTTCAATTTTCTCCTGCTTGCCGGAATCGTCATCATTAAAAACAATTTCATGACCGCTCCTGGAGGTTATTTTCCGGATGTTGTTTTTTCCGTCGGAATTGGTTTCCGGGGGCTTTTGCTTTCCATTCCACAGGGAACCGATAACATAGGGACAATTAATGTCGCCGTGCTCAAAGGCTACCAAAACTTCATCATCTACTTCCGGGAGAAAAAAACTGCCCATGCCCGATCCTCCCATCTGGGTTACTACCCGCGCCCAATCGGTCTCATTGTCATCCGATAACCAGGGAAAAAAAAGCTTAACCCGTCCCAGGCCGTCGGGGTCTTTGTTGTTGCTGACGATTCCCGATGCAATCCCATTAATACGGTTCCCATCGGAATTTTCATTGGTAAACTGGTCCAGTATGCTCATAGGGCATTCCTCTTAACTGAAAAACTTGTTTTATACCCGCTGTTACCGATAGTGTGCGTGGTTCCTTTTACATAATACTTCCCACTAAACCGGGTGCCCATTTTTTCAAGCCTGATATTTACGCCGGTTCGTATTTGGGGAATCCCGATGGTTTCCACATCTCCTTCCACTAAGGTATCGCCGGCTT
Source organism: Candidatus Aminicenantota bacterium (assembly GCA_023137075.1). GTDB lineage: Bacteria > Acidobacteriota > Aminicenantia > UBA2199 > UBA2199 > JAGLQA01. The sequence goes on along the minus strand of JAGLQA010000837.1, from coordinate 2,299 downwards.
TGTTCAACTCCGCCTGCGCAATGTCATTGGCCTTCTTTTCCGAATCGACACTGACATTGGTTATCACTTTTTTTTGTTCCCCGAGGCACTCCTTTGCTATCTGGCTGGCGGTTTTTTTTCCTTGTTCCTGGGAGCGCTCTTCCCCTGTTTTGGCTTTGCCGATGAAAGGGTTATTGGGATCATTGCGATTCGTTCCCCGCACCTCTACCTCGGTTAAAAGACCGGTGGTGCGCAGGGAAGAACGGAAAGAAATAATATCTTTGCCTAATTCCAGGGTTAAAATTTCCTTTTTACTATCTCCGGGTTTAACAAAGTAGAGCGTCTGACCTTCCATCCTGAATTCATAACCGATCCGCTTTTTGATTCGGTCGAGAAAGGCGAAGTAACTTTCATTGTTGTTTTTGCGCAGCAGGGGAACTTCGAGGTCGATTTCATCCACCACGGGATTCAAACCTGCCTCACCGGCAATGGTTTTGGCGATTTTTCCGTAAGTCATCTCCTTAAAGGTTCGTTCCGGTGATTTACGCTTCATATAATCGTAGGATAGGTCCTGCCCCTCGATGGTAATAGTGGGGGTTTCACCGGCAAAAAAACTGGGCTCCAGGCCGGTAATCTTACCCATGATCATAGAATACAAATCACTGCCGTACCCGATTTGAATGGTAATTTTGTTTCCTACGGTGAACAACTCATGATCTACCCATTTGAATTTTTGGGTGTTCATATCAAACTCATCGTGCAGGGTAAACTTGAAGCTGGCCCCTTCGTCTAATTTTTCATCAACCGTAACGTCTATAATCGCTTTTGATATATTGGCTTCCAATTTTTTATTTTCTATTTCAACCTGGAACCGGGGCGCATAAAAATTCAAGGTTTTGGATGACATGTCTTCCAGGGCCATGATTGCTTACTCCTTTTTGGGGATGATCAGTTCCCGGCCCGGTTTCAATTCGCGGGGATTGTCAATGTCGTTGGCCGCCGCAACCAGTCGCCACTGGGCCGGGTCCCCAAACTCTTTGGCGGAGATGGCCCATAAACTGTCTCCCTGGGTCACTATCCATCGTTTAATTATATCGGAGGAGTGTAAATCCAATTCTTTGACCTGGATATCCACTTCCCGGTATTCTTTTAAAGAGACACTCAGGGTAGCTCTTACCGGGACACCTTCGCTCAGGAAGAGGGTAAATTTCTTGGTTACCTTTTCGATAATGCACTGGAAAGCAAACTTCCCCCATACGAAAATACAAACCGGTGGGGCATGAAGTTCGGAATCGATGTCCATCAACCCTTTTTTTTCATCGGGAATTTTACTGTACATGCTGCCGGCATCCCACCCGGTAATCTTATCGGTATGTTCCCGGACATCGGTTCCTTTTTCATAGGTATCGAAAAACAGGTCCATGGATATGGTACGCGAGTTTCCCCTGACAAATTGCAAAAGGGAAGAGGAGAGACCCGGGATATTTATCTCGGCATATTGATTGCCCTTTTCCACTGTAAATTCCGCCGGATTAAACATGAAGGAAACAATAACACCGGGTTTATCTTTCCTTTTAAAATATCCTCTTTCAAGCATTACCATCCCCTCCTTTCTCTCTCTACTCTTATTTTTCTTTCCAGCATGCGGTATACCTGGTCGGTGAGCCGGGCGATATCGATGGGGCTTTGAGAAATAGTGTGCGTGTCATGTAGGTTTTGCCCCGCCGGTTGTTTAATCGGTGCGGTTTTACTTTTTGAATCCCGGAAATGGTTCCGGCTGTTTGCGGTTTCCTTTACGCTGTTTTGCGAAGACCTTCCGGTTCTTTGCAGCGGGTTTAAATAATGGAAATCCATCTCCCTTTTTTCATGTAACGGTCTTCCAGGGGTAGTGTTTAAAGCGAGTGTGAGCGAATGACTTTTTGCCGCTGGTTTTATCTCTTTTCCGGCGGCGTCTTGAAAAATGCTCACATAGTGGGTCAGCGGATGGTGAAATAGTGTGAAATCTTGAAAAGTGCTCATATGGCCGGTCGTCGTATGATGAAATAGGGTTTTTAAAAAAGCGGCTGTGCGCGTCAGGTTGTGCGGCGGCGGGGGTTGCATGGACCCGGTTTCATAATTATCTTCTGTTACGCTTGTGCGGGGTGGCGCAGTCCGGGATTGATGAGCCGGGTTTTCCCTATCGTCGCTTAAGGCTATTTTCCGGGTGAAATCTTGAAAAATACTCATGTGGTCGATCTCCCCAGGATGAAATAATGTTTTATAAAAAGCGGCTGTGCGCGTCAGGTTGTGCGGCGGCGGGGGTTGCATGGACCCGGTTTCA
>JAGLQA010000836.1 GCA_023137075.1 Candidatus Aminicenantota bacterium | reverse complement strand
ATGGAATTTAGGCGGTGGATTTGGGGAAAATGGAATTGACTTTTTTTATTGAAAGTATTATATTAAAAATCTAATGGATAATTCAATGAAAGACTTTTACCATGCTCTTTGTCGCATTTTAGGTGGTCATCAAGTATGGATTAATTTGAACCTTGATAATCTTTTGCAAAATGTCGTAGTACCGTTTGTAGGAAAGCATATTTCGGTTGTGAAATACGACGCAACTAAAGCAGTAATTAATATGAGTACGATTACCTACCTTCGGATATTTCGTACACCCAAAAGATTACCCTCGAACAAGAATCCAATCGAACTTCTTAGTTCGACTGAAATGGCAGACGCAGAATGCACTGAAGAGGTATTGAAGCACGCTAAAGTTGATTATGCTTGGCCTGAGTCCAGGTCTGTTCTTGAGTCGGCTCTAAGTCCACTCAAAAAACAAATCTTCGTGATTATGAAATTCAATGATAAAGTGCTAGATGCTATTTACCACGACATAATCAAGCCAATAATTAAAAATGTTGGATACCAACCTAAGCGCATAGACGAAGTGGAAAATAGTGGAAATATTACTGAACAACTCCTTCAAGAGATTGCACAGAGCGAAATTATCCTATGCGAGCTAACTGGGGAGCGTCCCAACTGCTACTATGAGACCGGATTCGCACACGCTCTTGGCCGACAACTCATTCTGGCCATTAGGAAAGGTGATAAGATTCATTTTGATCTTGCATCTCATCGTTTCATCGAGTGGAAAACCCGGGATGAATTGCGTAGCCTTCTCAAGAAGAGGCTGGATTCAATTATTAAACATAATGTAGGATTCATAAAAGATAAAGTATAAGCCTTGTATAATACTTATTTATGAAAAAAGGGGGCGGTGCGAAAGCGATGATTAATAGTAAGGGACGCCCATTAAAAATGCAGGGTCGGTGCGTTCAAACGTTCAAATAGCTGCATCTTCATTTTTTAGAAAGACTCTTCCAAAAAGTCCGGGAATTGTCTTTTGTACTTAGTGCCGGTAATTATGCCGGTGCGAAATTATTTCCGGGTGACGAAGCGCGGCCTAAGACCGCAACCAAACCCACCCCGCCGCTCTCGGCACCCCTCCGGGGAGGGGATTGTATATGAGCACTTTCAGAGGTCTACCATGATTAATTCCCCTCTTGAGAGGGGTGGTTCCGAGGAACGAGGAACCGGGGTGTGTTAGAAAATACGCAAAAAAACAAGATTTCACCCCAATCAGTAGTACAGAGTCATTTCCTTATGATACATTATCATTTCCGTATGACGCAGAGTCATTTCCTCTTGATACATCGCCATTTCCAGGTGAAAACGGGCCGGTTTTTTATTATAATTTTCTCAGGAACTCATCAACGGTCAATCCACTACTGCGAATAATACCCCTGAGAAGTCCCGGGGCAAGTTCTTTATGATTAGGAACAGATAGTGTTTGTCTTTCAGGGTGAGATAAGATCATGTGACTCCCGGTTTGATGATCGACACGATAACCGATCTTTTTTAATGCTTTTACTGCTCTTTTGCCAGAAATGTTTGTGATTTTTCGGGACGATATAATCTTGTAACCGGTTATTCTTCCTTTCCACGTAGATGTATCCCTTGATAGCATCTTTTATATTTTCTATTGCTTCTTCCATCGTTTTTCCCTGGCTAAAACAGCCGGGAAGCCCCACCGCTTCAGCAACATAGCCTTCGTATTCTTCGTCCCAGAAGAAAACAACACCATATTTTTCAACCATTTTAGCCTCCGATTTTAACTACTATATTTTACACTATAAATTCTTTAATTGAAAGTTAAAAATGAAAATTAGTATAACCTGGAAAGGATCAAATTTTTAGAGAATTGTTAGTGACTTACCTTCCCAAATTGTACCGGGATGCCAAAAGAAGGGAGAGGGAGAAAGGAGAAAACAGAGCGGAGTCATTTCCGGGGGATATAAATTACCTGTCCCTCTTTTATTAATAAAACCAATAGAAACTTGTATTTTTGGCTCCTCAAGAAAATTTGTGGGAAAAACCAACATGGAAATACAAGAAAACCATTAACGGTAGTCGTTTTTAGGCTACTCTCAAGGCAAGTGAATTTGAACTCAAATTCATTTTGACTTATTGGGGCTTAATTGGATTTGATTTCGGGTTCATCAATCTGTCAAACGTTTTTATTGACAGAT
>JAGLQA010000835.1 GCA_023137075.1 Candidatus Aminicenantota bacterium | reverse complement strand
ATTTGGGCATAACTGGTCTTGATTTCGGGTTTCTGGTTCTGTCAACAGCGCAGGCAGTTATTATTTAAGCCTGCGCAAAAATTTTTTTTCAGGGTATTTTCAAAGTAAAATTGTCCGGTCGATTTATCTTCTATGAAAAAAATTTTTGTTTCACTGTTGACAGGTTCCAGGGTTCCGAAACATCATTTTTTAAGCCCCAAACAGGGACAAAATTTTTATCAAAACCGGGGATTTTTTTTACCGGTTTTCGGTCTCTTTTTACCTCACGGTAAATAGTCAAAATTTCCCGGGTTTCGGCTAAATTTTCGGATTTCTTTTATAGATAAAAGTGACATCACATCGAAATTTTTTGTAAACCGGAAACCGTTTATTGATGCGATTATCGAAGGGTGACCGATTTTTTGGCACACCCGAAGGGTTGCAATTGTGTGCACCGGTAGGTGAGTGAGTTGGGGGGGATGTATAGGTGGTTGAAAAAGAGAGAGTTGGGAGGGTGTGCGGTGGGGGGATGAGGGAAAAAAAGAGAGAGAAAAGAGAGGAAAAAAGGATGAGGATAGAGGGCTGAGAATAAGAGAAAATGGAGGGAGAAAAGAGGGTAGAAAAAGATGGATAGAGAGAAGGGAAAAGGGCAGGTTGAGGGATTGCGGTAAGAGGTTCGGGGGGTTGATCAGCGTGGCCGGATTCCTTGTTCCGGTCCTTATCGGCAATTATTGAGGTTACCGGGAACATTTTTCGATGAATAAGACACAATAGAAAACCTGTCTTTTGATCTGCTCCCCGGTTCACCCCGCCGCCGTATGGAGGAAGTGGTTGTGGTGGGCGGCCATACGGCGGCGGTGTGATTTAATTGTCTGTTTTTTTTGTTTCTTTTGGTCTTTTTGACTGTTTTGTAAATAAGCGTTATTTAGAGTAAATCGAAATAAATAGAAGATATTGAGAGATATTAACTTTTTTACTTTTCCCCGAAACTAAACATTTTTTTCATTTTAGTCACTATTTGGACACCCTTTAAAAGACTTAATTAAAAAAAAGTCTGGAAACATTCATCAATAAAGGATTTTCGAGGGAAATACCATGCCAACTGTTCAGTTTTGGGAAACGAGCAGCAGTTCATGATTGAACGCGCCGCGGGCTTAATATTTTTTGCCTTCAGGAGAGAGGTAAATCACTTCCCTTTCCAGATGAATGCCGCTGTCCTGGAAAACTTTTTGGCGAACCTGTTCTGAAAATTTTTCGATGTCGGCAAAAGACGCGCTGCCCCGGTTGATTAAAAAATTGGCGTGCGCCTTGGAGAGAAGCAAGTCCTTGTACTCCGCTCCTTTTAAGCCGGAGTTCTCGATTAACTTCCCGGCCGAAATTTTTTGACCCTTTTTCACCGGGTTCTTAAAGAAACACCCGGCCGTATACTCCCGGTAAGAGGGATGATTATCCTTCCGATATTGTATGTTCCCCCTGATCTTGTTTTTTATGTTCTCGCTGCCGGCCTTTTCAAAGGTTAGATACACATTGAGAATGACTTCCCTACCGTATTTAAAAATCGAATCCCGGTATCCATATTGAAAGTAATCCCAATCAACGGTTTTGATTTCTCCTTCGCTGGAAAATATATCGGCTTTTTTTAGGATGTCCGCGGTGAATTTCCCGAAGGCCCCGGCATTAACCGCAGCGGCTCCGCCGATGGTGCCGGGAATCCCGGCTAAAAACTCCATACCGCCGATGTTATGTTCGATATTCCAGGCGAGTAGATTGGCATTGGCGACACCGGCATTCACTTTGATTATTTTTTCATCTACTTTCAAAATTCCAGGGGTTCGATTTATAATGACTATCAAGTCCGAATATTGGTCGGGACATATCACGTTGCTGCCGCCTCCCAACAGGACAAAAGTCTGCCTGTTTTTGTGGAGAT
>JAGLQA010000834.1 GCA_023137075.1 Candidatus Aminicenantota bacterium | reverse complement strand
AAGGATCAAGTCCAATTTTTTTTCCGGCCTGTTTTTGATCCATAGGTTTGAAATGGTTGAAATCTACTCCATTAGGAATCACATAGGCTTGCGACAGGTTAATTTTATCTTTCATACGTTGAGATTTAACAATGGTGGCCTGACTTCGGAAACGCTGAAATAATCGAATAACGATCTTCCAAATACCACCGCTCTGAATGTCACTGCCCATAAGGGAGACCACCAGTGGTTTGGCTCCTGCCAGGGCTGCTGCCATGCCGGAAAGAGAGTAATGAGCATGAACGAGATCGTAATTCTTTGATTTTAAGAATTCTCTTAACGTGAAAATATTTTTAAAATACCCTTTAACTCCTTTACCTTTAATAGTATAGTAATCCGGGTTTACACCCTGCTTTTTTAAGGATCCTCCCTGGTTTTTTATAATCGGACTTATATCGAAAGGGGTATTTCCACTGGACACAAATAGGACTTTCATTTCATTTTTTTATATTAGTTAAAATATCAATGACATGTTTAAGCCGCAAATTATAGGAATTATTGACATTAAAATTCCCTTCTTCAAACATCCATTTCGAACCTTTTTGAATATATCGACCTGGTTTTTCATCGATAATCATTTGATGGGGATTTTTTGATCCCCAGAAGCACTGCATTTCATTGACCAGGAATCTTCCGGGTTCCGGTTCGAAGATATCGACTGCCTGGCTAAAAAAACCGCCTTTTTCGGTAACTCCCTTTACGAAATCCAGGAGTTCTCCAGACGGGCCATCCCAGCTAACCTCAGATGTACCGCTTATTATGATTCCTCTACCGCCAACTTTTTTATGTGCAAAATATGAATCACCGATTCGGACACAGCGCCACTCAAAATCGCATTTTATATATTCCTGGAAAATTACAAACCATTTCTGGGGATCAATAGTGGCGGATTTACGTTTCTTTCTCATATATCGTATGAAACCGGGAATGTTTTTTAGCCTATTAATCGTTCTTTTACCGATATCCCCTTTTCTAAGGTTAGGTACCCAACTTCGGCTCACTCCTTTCCCGGAGAATGCGCGATCTATGTAGTTCTCGATGTCTTTTTGATTGTAAAATATCCTGACTCCCGAGCCGGCGGCCCCGATCGAGGTCTTGGCAACAATGGGAAGATCACAAGATTTAGCATAATCTAAGGCCTCTTTTTTAAAATAAAACACATAGGTTTTGGGATGGGGGATTTTATTTGCTTTCAACCAATAGGAGAGCATTTTTTTGTTTTCATAAATTAAGATTTCTTCGTATGTGGGATAGATTCTCTTACCGAGAACTTTGTGAAGTATATATATACGCTCATCATATAAATTCTTAAATATGTTTGCCTGGCCTGGTGGTCTTGTAAGCAAACAATCAAAATCTTCTTTTAAAACCTCCTCTAACCAATCAGCCGTAGTGATGTCTATGACCTTATACCTGACTTCACGGCCCATCTGTTCACAGGCCTTGATCCAGTCTAAATGATCCTGCTCGCTTTCATTCCTTAATATGGCAAAATAATAACTCACTATAAGTTTACCTGTTTTTGTTATTTCAAATAAAAATCAAACAACTTATAAAAAAATATGGGGTTAGTAAATTTACGCCAATATTTTTCGTAAGTCCTGTGCTTGTTGTTATTGAACCGGTTTAATATATCTTCTACATTTATAAAATTGTTAATTATTTCCGAGTTCCGTAAAATTTTTAATTGACTACCAACATAGTTCTTCATCCAATCATCGAGAGAAAAATTAACCGGGTATTTATGCCCGGCAAATTTTTTTCTGACAACTCTCTTTGCCAGGAATGAAAAACTATTATCTTCTACAAATTCTTTTGGTGTATAGTACCCTCTCTTTGCTAAAGGGATATTTGCCAGTTTCGGAGATAATCGATTGATAAGAAAACAATATAATTCATGATTCTTAATTCGTTTTATATAACTACCTGGTCGATTATTTGCGGACATAAAATTATAATTCGATCCGAATATTAATTCAAGAAAATCAATATCAATATATATCGGAACAGGATACTTTTTATAATAACCGAATAAGTTCGGGCCCTGGGCATGGTAATTTCCGGCAAGTATTAAAAAAGTTAGATAAAACTCGTTCATTTTAAGTTCAGCATAGGAAAACTTTTGGTTTAACAATATCTTTATGAGCCTATCGATGTCTATGTTATCTACCTTGATAAAATTTTTCTCAAGATAACTAATTATAAGTTTTTTCCCCCTCGACTTCTTTTTTATCCAATCTTCGATGAAACCGGAAATTATAATACCGTCGTAAAAAAAATTTCTTATTAGTTCCCCTCCCATGTGACCGGTGAAAAGAATTTCATCATCAGGCTCGCTCGAGCCAGGATTCGCCACGGCAAAAAGCCTATGGGCTCTATGAATATGAATGATAGAATTCCCCTTATTGACGATATCGTCGGCAAGGTCTGAAAACCATTCAACTGAAGGTTTTACATAATAATTTTTATGATCTAAGCCACAGGCTTGAGCAACTTTTTTGGCAGTAATAACATCTTCGGAAAACGGATTACCATAGGTGAATGTGCCGGGTTTAACACCTAAATGCAATAAAGCGGCAAGTATTGTCCTGCTGTCTAAACCTCCGGTTAGAGTTAATGAGATTTTACCTGGATTCAAATAATCGATATATGATTTTATAATTCCTATAAACTTTTCAGAAAAATGCTCATAAGAGATTTCTTCAATTTTTCGTTTCAATAATTCTTCACAATTCCAGTATGAATCGAATGTTATTCTCCCATTAAAACTTATCTTGGAAGCGGGTTTTGAGTAAAAAACATCTTTCAAAAAAGTCATACCATCGATAAAATGATTCATTAAAGAGTAAATCGCTAAACTTTCGCAATCAATTTTACGGTCTATCTTACCGGGTAACAATTTAAAGTGATTGGAAAAGATAAAGCTTCCGCCTTTAATAAAATAGAAAAATTTTCTAATGCCGATTCTATCGTTAAAAATATAAAATTCATCACCTTTTATTATTATAACTACAAAATTACCTTTGATATAATTTATAAGTTCCAGGTGATATCTCAAATAAAGCTCTTTAATTAATGATCCGGGCGTATAACCGGAAAATTCATTTGCATAATCTATACGCGGGAGCACGCAACCATCGATTATTATAGACACTTGATCGCTATCTATAGCGTAGGAAAAAATCCCTTCGCCTTTATGATAAACCTTGAATTGCTTGCTTTTGAAAAACAGTTCTAACCCGGTTATTTCAACATGTTCATTATTTGTTATTAGCCACTCACACATCCCGTCTCCGAATTTCAAAAAATATTTAAAACAGGCCCTTGTATAATTCGATAAAGCTGTTAATCATTTTTTCGATGTTAAACTCTTTTTCTATTCTTACCCTACCGGCTTTTCCCATCTTTTCGGCAATCCCCGGGTTATCCAACAGGTAATCAATTTTTCCAAGCAGAGCGTCCAGGTCTTTCGGTCTTACTAAAAAACCGGTTATTTTATCTTCAACGATTTCCGAATTGCCTCCGCTGTCTGTAGCAATGACCGATTTCTCAAGCGCCATATATTCCATTATCGAGTTGGATATCCCTTCCCTAAAAAACTCGTTTTTAGAAGTTAATACTCCAATATCGAAAATATTGACAATGGATTCGATTTCGTCCTGTCTCCCGGTAAATATTATATGACCCCGGTCTTTCTTTTCGACAAGAGATTTCAAATATTCTAATTTTGGCCCATCCCCGACTACTAAAAAAGTGACATCCCGTCTTTTTTTTAAAATTTGTTTTGCTGCATTTATAAATATTTCATTATCCTTTCGATCATCTAAGGAGCCGACCATTCCTATTATTTTATCGGACTTTATCGAAAACTTTTCCCTTATATCTTTATGCTTTTCCAGGTTTCTGATCCTTGAAAAATCAAAACCATTATGAATACACATGGCTTTTTTACTATCCTTGAGATTTCGACTTAAAATCCCTGCATAAGAATTAGCAATGATTTTGTCTGCGAACAGGAACCCGGTCTTATTGATGAGCCGTGATTTGAAGTGCGTTTTTACATTAGTTGCCCCCCGTACCGAGCCGCAGATATTTTTGATTTTCAGTAATCTTGCAACCGGGCCTGCATAAAGGGCGGTTATTGTACTCCAGGTATGTAGTATGCTAGGTTCGATCTTTTTTAATATTTTAAAGAGTTTAAAGAAGACTGAGATGTCGAATATATTTCTTCTATAAAGATAATTGATCTTTATATTCAAATCGTTTACTTCTTTGTAATGAATCCCCTTCTTCATAAGTAATAATTCAAATTTAAAATCCTGTTTTGCGGACAATTGCTTAAGCAGTTCAACCGCTTGTCTCTCCTTTCCACCTGCTCGAAGGCTGTCTAAAAAAAACAGGATTTTAATTTTTTTGCCGATTTGTGGGTTATTTTTCTTCATATTT
>JAGLQA010000833.1 GCA_023137075.1 Candidatus Aminicenantota bacterium | reverse complement strand
AATGTGCCATCTCCTCAGTACTATCTGTCACAAACCCATGAATTCCATTTTTCATTTCGATACTGTCTAAGGCTTTATGTGTGCCGATAACCGGTATTCCCATTGCCATAACATCAACTATCCTGCTGCGGAACCCGGCGGCAACATTCAGCGGAATTACCAAAAAATTTGCCCTGGCAAGATATGGCCGCACATCATCTACAAACCCGGTTACAATCATATTGCCCCCATTATGTAATTTTTTTATGGAATTAGGTGGATTTGCTCCTAAAACCATTACTTTTATACCCGGGATTTCTTTCTTTACAAGAGGTAGTATTTCATCCCGGAGATAAAAAAAAGCGTCGATGTTAGCCCGCCCACTCATGGCGCCATAAAAGAGAATTAATTTAGCATCAGGTTTTGTATTGTAATTCTTAAAAAAATCGACATCTTGCCCGGTGGCAATAATTATGTTTTTATTTGCAAATGATAAATTAGAGAGGGTATCCCGGTCGGTTGCAGTAATGTAAATTATTAAGTCGGATAGCTTTAAGGAGCTTATTTCCAACTCTTTATATTTCGCTAAATATTTCCTTTTGAAAGAAGAGAGATTCTCACCGTAACGATTCTTTAATTCCTGCACCCTTTTGTTAAATAAGATGTCGTGAGAATCGATTACCTTAAATCTTACATTTCCGGATTTCTCAAATATTTTCCCCATATACCAATATTCAACCTGCACAATGTCGTAATTGTTTTTAGATATGATGCCGGAAAATTTTGATAAATAATATTTGCGGCTGTTGTAGAAATAGTTCCCGGGATACTTAAATAAATAATAATAAAAAAGAGAGCCAAGACCGTAAAGTTTTCGTTTTAGTAAATTTTCACTGGGATTAACAGCCGGTATAGGATAGAATTTATTACAGACTCCCGCCAACTTTTCCATTGATTCTTTCAATTCCTTCTCGTTTCTTATGGGGGTAGCTAAATCTACCAGGTGGTCACAGGATAATCTTTTAACCATATTAAAAACCCGGTCCTGGCTGGCCATTACTTTTGGGAAAAGGGAGATCGGGTTGATAACCAATATTTTTTTTCTTCTCATAGGTACTTTATAATTGCTTCAGATACTCTTCCCGGCTCTATCGTATTCATACAGTTGATCTCTTTTTTACAGGTCGGCCGGTAACAGGCAATACAATCACACTTATCGCTATAAACAATCTCTCCATTCCCGAAAACGTCCAATTCCCAGGGTGAGGTGGGGCCTACAAGAACAACGGTGGTTTTTTTTAGGGCGACAGCGATATGCATCCCCAGGCTGTCGGGGGTGCAGAAAACATCGACAAGGTCTATAAGTGCCGAAAACCGGAGCAGCGAATTAGAGCAGCCGGCATCGATTATTAAACCTCCGACCTCCTTCTTTATTTCCCGGTTGAACTTCTCTTCTTCAGGACCTCCGAATAAAATAATGCCGATCTTTTGATCGGCTTTTTTTAACAACTTCACCAATTCAATATAGCCCTCTAAAGTCCATTTCTTAAGTGCCCATCTTTTACCACCGCCGGTATTGATGCCGATAATCTTCTTAAAATAAGTCAATTTATTTTTAGTATGGAATTTCCGGGCAAAAATTTCATGCGCTTCATCCAGGAAAATTCGCGGTTTTCTAACAGGCGATGTTATTTTGCAAATTTCATAAATAATCTCTTGATAGGTTTTCCGGTTTTCCTTTTTTAATGGGTCATTTAAACCCATAAGGTACCAATGCTCCGCCTCCGGGTTTGCCGGAATCACCCGGCCCGATTTGTTCGCCAGAAAACCCAATTTTTCCGAACAGTCGGCAATAGATAAGATCGTTGAACTCAAGAAATCAGGGTCCAGGTTTATTCCGATATCGAAGTGTTCATTTAAGACAGCTTCCAGGTAGTTTTCTTCCACAGCAAATTTTCTGCGGATGTAGGGATTGTTATCGATCAATTCAAGCGCATTTTCCCTGGTAAGCCATACAATCTCCGCATTGGGAAATTTCTCTGCCAGGGGGGTTAAAATCGAAGTTGTCCTGAGCACATCGCCCAAGGCATCGAGTTTTACGATTAATATCCGTTTCACTATTTTTTGGTAATCGGGGCAGTTTTTACACAATCTTCCATCCTGCTTATGAAACCGGCAGGGTTTATTCCCTGAGTAGTACATGCAATCTATGTTAATTTTTATTTCCCCTTTTATAATTCTTTCCTTTGATGATATTGTTTTGGCTTTCATATCTCTAATACAAATATTTTTGAATAAGATACTTCCCGGTCAATCTTTATAAATTTTTCTTTCTCAAGAGAAAAAGCTATTTTTGCTATTTCAGAACCGGGCTTAGCAAATTTGTTGTTATTGAATAAACGAGTAATAAGAAAATATGTATTAAATGCGACTTCATCTACTATCCGATAGCCGATCTCCTCTACATCTCTTAAAAAACGGTAATCTAAAAAATTGTTATACTCAGCAATCCTGATCTCCTCCAATCCTGCGATCTTTCTAAATTTATTTAAATTTCGAAGTTCCTTTTCAAATCCTTCACATATAATCAATTTAATTTTCCTTCCCCTATTTCTCTCTCTGATGGCACGAAAAAATCCCAATTGCGTATCTCTATCTTTTAAATTTATAATAAATCGCTGGGTGACCAAAACGTCCTGGGTTATTTCTTTATTTAAAACATATAAATAGCCGTCACCCGGGATAATTTCAGCATTATTTAAACTTTTTTCTCTTATTCTTTTCCGACCTAATTCGACAAATGCTTGAATCAGCTCAACACCGGTATAGTTTTTACATTTTTTAATATAGGGTATTGAATTGTCACAAGCACCGCAACCGATTTCCAGGATGCTGTCACCAGAAGATATATAAGATAAAATCGCAGAGGTTTCTAACTGCGGCAAGTATCGATCGCTGTGGGTAAGCGATTCTTTCAGCTTTTTTTGCTTTTGAGCTGTTTCTTCCCAGTATTTTTGCGACTTAGCAAAATTCATCTAAACTCCTTTGTAAAGAACCTACAATTCTCTTTAATTGTTTATGGGTTAATTGTGGATAAATGGGCAGGGCTAAGCCGGACCGGTAGGATCTTAGAGCATTGGGAAAGCTTTCTTCTTCAAATCCGTATTTTTTTTTATAAAATGTTAAACATTGAAGGGCCTGAGCGCCCAGATTCGTTTCTATTCCATGTTTTTTCAGGGTCATGATCAGCTTGTCCCTATCGATTTTATCATCGAGCAGGATATGATAGGTTTGATAAACCATCTCCCGGTCCGGGAATCTCTTAGGGGTAGTTATCCACTCAACACTCGATAATTCTCTGTCATAAAAACGGGCAATATCGATTCTTCTTTTTGTAATTTCTTCTATTTTTTCAAGTTGAGATAAACCTAAAGCCGCTTGAAAATCGGTCATCCGGTAGTTTAAACCAGGTAAGAGAAAATCATATTGGCTGTTTTTCTTGGCGATTCCATGATTTCTAAGTGAGCGGATTCTTGCCGCAAGTTCATCATTATTTGATGCAACGACACCCCCTTCACCGGTGGTAATGATTTTCCTGGGATGAAAACTAAAACAGCCCAAATTTCCAAAAGTACCGGCTTTCTTGCCTTTAAATTCCGTACCCAGAGCACAGGCAGCATCCTCGATTACTATAAGATTATGTTTATCGGCGATTTTTATTATTTTAGAAATTTCTGCTGCCTGGCCGAATTCATGGACTACGATTATGGCTTTTGTTCTGTCGGTAATCTTTTCTTCTATCTTTGAAACATCGATGCAAAAATCTTCCGGACTTATATCTACAAACACCGGCTTAGCCCCGGAGATTTCTACAACATTGGCCGGTGCAGGATAGGTAAATGCCGGGATAATAATCTCATCACCTTTTTTAATGTCAAAGGCCATTAAAGAAAGATGGAGTGCAGCGGTACCTGAAGAGAGAAGAATCGCATGTTTAATGCCTAGATAGTTTTTTAATCCTTCTTCGAATTCATGAACAAATTTTCCCTGCACTAGGTTCCCGGATTTAAAGACATTTACAGCATCCCTTATGCCTTTAGGATATATATAAGGTCTGGCTAATTTAAGTATTCTTTTATCCATTCCGCAGTCTTTTTTATTCCTTCATCTAAATCTACTTTTGGGTGATAGTTTAAAATCTTTTTTGCCTTTTCTATTGAAGGTATACGAAGCTCGATGTCAGCCGAAAGGGGCGGCTTGAAGATAATTTTAGATTTTGAATTCAATATCCTACAGACAATTTGAGCCAATCCATAGATGGTAGTCACGGTACGGGCATTACCAATATTGAAGGATTCACCAATCGCCTTCGGATTCTCGACACAACACATCAGCCCACTGACAAAATCCTCTACATAACACCAAGCCCTTATCTGGTTCCCGTCTCCATAAATATAGATATCCTTATTTTTCAATGCCCGTTTAATGAAAATTTGAATAGCTCCTTCTCCCGTTTGGCCCGGGCCGTATACATTAAAAGGGCGTATTGAAACCACCGGCAACCCGAATTCCTTATAATAGGATAATGAAAGATGTTCGGCAGCCAGTTTACTTACAGCATATGTCCATCGGGCTTCTCCTGCACTTCCCGAAACTGTTTCATCATCCTCGGTGGATCTAAAAGCACGTGTGCCAAAAACTTCGGAAGTAGAAAAGTCAATAAAACGATCTTTTATACTGTTTTTTTTGGCCGCTTCCAGGGTATTGGCCGTACCGATGACATTCACTCTCATGGTTTTCGTAGGGCTCTTAATAACAGTATCGATCCCGGCAACAGCAGCAGCGTGAATTACTATGTCTGCCCCATTCATACTTTTCAAAACATTATTATAATCTAAAACATCACCTCTAATTATTGTGATATTGCTATGTTTTGCATACTTACTCT
>JAGLQA010000832.1 GCA_023137075.1 Candidatus Aminicenantota bacterium | reverse complement strand
ACCGAACTCTCGATGTTGAGCCGCAAAAGTATTAAGGAAGGTTACCGTCTCTTCTGCCAGGTGCCTGTAAAAAGAGATATGGATATTGAGATTCCCCCTGAAATCTTTAATGTGAAGAAGCTGGAATGTACGGTTCGTTCCAATCGTAATGCCGCCTCTTTTATAAAGGAGCTTGTTTTGGAACTCCCGCCGGGAGAGGGCTTTGTTTTCCGCGCCGGAGGGTATGTGCAAATCGAAGCGCCTAAACAAACGGTCAGATTCAGGAATTTTGTAATCGAGGAGCAGTACAAATCGGATTGGGATAAATACGACCAGTGGGAATATATTTCTAAAATAGACGAGGTGAGCGCCCGGGCCTATTCCATGGCCAGTCATCCCCTTGAAAAAGGAATAATAATGTTAAATGTCAGGCTTGCTTCCCCTCCGCCGCATGCGCCGCATGCCCCCCCGGGCCAGGTTTCAGCCTATGTTTTTAATTTAAAGCCCGGCGATAAAGTGGTTATATATGGGCCTTTCGGGGATTTCTTTGCCAGGTTTACCGAGGCTGAGATGATATTTATCGGTGGTGGAGCCGGTATGGCGCCGATGAGATCCCATATATTCGATCAATTAAAAAGAATTAAAACAAAACGAAAAATGTCCTTCTGGTATGGAGCAAGAAGTAAAAGGGAAATGTTTTATGTAGCTGATTTTAATAAACTGGCCGGCGAACATAACAACTTCCAGTGGCATGTAGCTCTCTCCGATCCTGTACCCGGGGATAAATTGGAAGGTTATATAGGTTTTATTCACCAGGTTTTATATGATAACTATTTAAAGGACCACCCGGCGCCCGAAGATTGCGAATATTACATTTGCGGTCCGCCCCTTATGTTAAAAGCAGTCATTCGAATGCTTGACGGTCTCGGGGTGGAACCGGAGAATATAATGTTTGACGATTTCGGTTAGCAGGCGGAGCGGACACCCATTAACAAAAGTTTGGCCCCCGGCAGGGCTGCCGGAGGCAAGAAATAGGAGGTAGTAGTGCAAATAGGTATTTTTACGGAAATAGTCGCAGGTGAGACCAGGGCAGCCCTAACCCCTGCTGATGTAAAAAGGCTGCTGAAAAATAATCATACGGTTCATGTAGAAACCGGCGCCGGGGGAAAAGCCTTTTTTGCCGATGAAGAATACGCGGCAGCCGGGGCAAAGATCGTAAAAAGCGCTGAGGAACTTTTCAACAGCGCGGAAGTAATCCTTAAAGTACAGCCCCCCGGCTTTAATAATAGTTTAAACCGGCATGAAAAAGATCTCCTAAGAGAAGGCATTGTCTATATCGGTTTTCTTTCCCTTTTTAAAGAGAAGGAAATTATTGAAGATTTTAAGAAAAAGAATATCACCTCCTTTGCCATGGAGTTCGTACCCCGGATTGCCCGGGCCCAGAGCATGGATGCCTTAAGCTCTATGGCTACCATTGCCGGTTATAAAGCGGTTATTATGGCGGCGGATAAACTTCCCAAAATGTACCCTTTAATGATGACTGCCGCCGGCACCATTCCCCCGTCATCGGTATTGGTCCTGGGTGCCGGAGTAGCTGGTTTACAAGCCATTGCTACTGCCAAACGTTTAGGCGCGAAAGTTGAAGCTTTCGATCCCAGACCGGCAGTGAAGGAGCAGGTTATGAGTCTTGGCGCCCAATTCATAGAGATGGAAGTCGACCGGGATGCGGAGACAGCAGGTGGATATGCTAAGATGCAGTCCGAAGAGTTCCTGCGCAAAGAGCAGGAGGTAATTGCCTCCCGCCTGCCCAAAACCGATGTTGTAGTCACCACGGCCCAGGTTTTCGGCAGGGAATCACCTATACTGATTACCGGGGTGATGGTCGAGTTGATGAAACCCGGTTCGGTAATCGTGGATATTGCCGCCGAACAGGGAGGTAATTGTGAATTCACCACTGCCGGTCAAACCATCGTGAAACACGGGGTAAACATTATCGGTCCCGTCAATTTACCGGCCGATCTGCCTGTTCATGCCAGTATGATGTATTCGAAAAATATCTCCAACCTCTTTTTGCACCTGTTTCAAGGCGATGACAATCAATTGGATTTCGATGATGAAATCACCCGCGGCTCGTGCATAACGAATAACGGCAAACTTATTAATGAGTATTTAAAACAAAAATTTAGTAGGGAGAGATAAAATGAGTGAATCGATAATGTTCTTTATATACATTTTTGCCCTGGCCATATTTGTCGGTTTTGAAATAGTAACCAGGGTGCCGCCCCTTTTGCACACCCCGTTGATGTCCGGTTCTAATGCCATTTCGGGTATCACCATTGTCGGCGCCCTTATGATTGCCGGTATCGCATCTAAGGGGGAAACCGCCCTGTTGAGTAAAATCCTGGGCATGATAGCCCTTATTTTTGCCACTATCAATGTGGTAGGCGGGTTCCTGGTCACCGATAGGATGCTGGAAATGTTCAAGAAAGAGAAAACAAAGGTAGAGGAGAAAAAGTAATGGCTGTTATTAAAGATATATCCTATCTCATTGCCGCGTCACTTTTTATACTGGGAATGAAAAAATTAAGTTCTCCGAAAACCGCGCGTTTCGGCAATTTCCTGTCAATGTTAGGCATGCTCATCGCGGTGGTGGCGACCCTCTTTGATAAGCAGATACTCGATTTTACCTTTATCATCGCCGGGCTGGTTATCGGTACTTTTATCGGTACGATTGTGGCAAAGAAAATTGAAATGACATCCATGCCCCAGATGGTTGCCCTGTTTAACAGTTTTGGCGGCGGGGCTTCGGCCTTAGTTGCTTTTGCCCAATTTATGCGCTTCCGGCAGGACAACACTGCTTTTGTTATAAGTACCATAGTTGTTAGTGTACTCATCGGTACCGTTACCTTTACCGGCAGTGTGATCGCCTTTGCCAGACTCCAGGGAATAATGCGCGGGGCGCCCATCGTGTTTAAAGGCCAGAAACCGCTGAATTTCCTTGTTTTTGCAGCCGCTGTAGTTCTTTCGGTTTTACTGGTTTTAGGGCATTCTCCATTGCTGATAATGCTGCTGATCCTATTCTTATCATGCCTTTTCGGAATTCTCGCCGTTCTCCCTATCGGCGGTGCGGATATGCCGGTGGTTATCTCTTTGTTAAACTCTTTTTCCGGGTTGGCCGCGGCTGCAGCCGGTTTTGTCCTTTCCAGCAGCATGCTTATCATTGCCGGTTCCTTAGTCGGGGCCTCAGGTATTATATTGACAAACATCATGTGTAAAGCTATGAACCGGCCCCTTTCCAACGTGCTTTTCGGAGCAGTCGGTTCGGACGGCGCGCCTGCCGCCAAAGGTGAGAAAAGGCAGGTGACCGATTATGCCGCGGAAGATGCCGGTATGATGCTGGAATCGGCGCAGAGCGTTATTATTGTCCCCGGTTATGGCCTGGCCGTGGCCCAGGCCCAGCATGTGCTCCATGAACTGCAAACACTGCTGCAGGA
>JAGLQA010000831.1 GCA_023137075.1 Candidatus Aminicenantota bacterium | reverse complement strand
TTGAAGAAGGAGAAACAGGAGTGGCTGACTTTCCCGGGATTTCGAGATATAGAATAGTCAAAAACGGGGTCAGGGAAGCGTGCCTGATCCTATCCTGGGGAAGCTGGAGTTTCCGGGTTAGAGAAAAAACAGTATTTTATAAAAAAAATATAAAATAAAGGAGGTAAAAAAAATGATAAAAGGAAGCTTCCTGAAAAGGATTTCAATGATTTTTTTGTTTTTCTTTGTTATTTTTATTATAGGAAACAATTTTTCTTATGCACAAGGAGAGGTAAAGAAGGAGGAAGCAAAAAAGTCGGACGTTGGCATGAAGAAGCTTGAAAAAAACGAAAAAGATGGTAATGTTATCGCCGTACCGTCTACTAAGACAAAGAAGAAAAAATTCCCCTGGCTGCTGGTTGTCGGAGGAGCCGTTGTTGTGGGTATTATTCTATATCTTATTTTAAACAAAAAAACAAAAAAATACGACCTGACAGTAAACCTGGGAGAAGGTGTCCAGGGCACTCCTTCAAACGGTACTTATACATATAAGAAAGGTGAAGTAATAAATTATAATTATAGTGCGGCAAGCGGGTACAGCGATCTTAATGTGTTACTCGATGGCAGCCCGGTTTCTGCCGGGGGAACGATTACTATGAATAGCAATCATACCTTAGCGGCTGCCGCGACAGAATTAGGGAGTATTAAGGTTAGCTCAACTCCAACCGGTGCCAGTATATGGCTGGATGATAGTGATACCGGCAAAAAAACGAACACTGTCTTGCAGAATGTCATTCCCGGTTCTCATAAGATTACCTTGAAAAAATCCGGGTATTGGGATGAAGAAGTTGAAGTAACGGTAGAACCGGGAAAGCAAAGCCAGGTTTCTAAGAATTTAGTAAAAGGAGTGGAGTGGATAAAGATCCCGGCAGGAGAATTTAAGATGGGAGATAATTTCGACGAAGGGGATACGCTTGATCAGCCGGTTCATAAAGTCTATCTTGATCAATATTACATCTCAAAGTATGAAGTAACTTTTGCCCAGTACGACAAATTCTGCGAAAAAACCGGAAGAACATCGCCAGAAGACGAAGGCTGGGGTAGGGGATCCCGGCCTGTTATATACGTTTCCTGGCACGATGCCAAAGCCTTCTGCGAGTGGTTATCACAAAAAACAGGAAAAAATATTCACCTGCCTACTGAAGCTCAATGGGAAAAAGCGGCACGTGGTACAGACCAGCGGCGTTATCCCTGGGGAAATTCAACACCTTCATGCAGTATTGCGAATCATAATTATTGTCGGGGGAAAACCATGCCGGTCGGTTCTTATCCTGACGGAGTTTCTCCCTACGGCATCCACGACATGGCGGGAAATGTATTTGAGTGGTGTTCCGACTGGTATAGCCCGACTTATTATTCTAATTCACCTTACAATAATCCCCAGGGACCTTCAAGCGGTTCCACCCGTGTAAACCGGGGCGGCCACTGGCGCAGCATTAGCTTCGACTTACGTTCTGCCGACCGCTGCGGCGATAATCCCTCCGGCTTCGGCAACGATGTAAGCATCCGCGTCTGTTATGAAAAATAAAAGATAATAACTCGTTTTTTAACGGACAGGAGGTAAAAATGAAAAAATATATGTTGAGTGCTTTAATCGTTATCTTATTCCTGGCTTTTATGGCCTGTGACCCTGGTGGTGCGAATGGCGAGGATCAATCCAATCCTAACCCGAAACCGGTACTTAACTCGATTTCTCCTACTTCCGTTTTATCACATACCGCCGCCTTTACACTTACTTGCAGCGGGAGTAGTTACATCCAGGGAGCGGTGATAGTGTTTGCTGACAAGGAAATGACCGCGAATTATGTCGGTTCGGATGAACTAACCTGCACAATCAACCCGGATGACACGGTAATTGCCGGAACAAGATATTTAGCCAACCCGGCTTCGGATATTGTTACGGTTTACGTCAAAAATCCACCAGGCTATGCATCCCAGGCAGCCTCTTCCCTGGAATCCGAAAAACTCGACTTCACAATCAGGACAAACCACACTTTTACCGACCCGAAAAAGTTGAATCTTCCAGCCATATCACACAGTTGTGCTGATATTGCCATAAACAGTGAGGGGAACCTGTTCGTCGTATCCTCCGGTAATTCGGGACTCTACCTTATCCGTTCAACTGACAAAGGGACCCATTGGAGCAACCGGGTTAAAATAAGTAATGGTGGATATCATACCTCTTTATTGGCGTTCGATTCCGAAGATAATATTAATCTTCTGCTTAATCACGGATCCCGCAGCCTGTATTTCACCCGCTCAATCGATTCCGGCGATACCTGGTCTGATCCGATCAAAATCAGGGAATCGGAAGATAATGATTCTATATTTGGTGCTTATATCGCGGCTGGAAAGAAAAGAAATCTTGTGATTGTCTGGTTTGAGGGAGTTTCAGGTGATCCTGGTACAGAGGAATGTTATCTCAGCCGGTCATCCGATTATGGTGTTACCTGGAAAATGACCCGGAAATTCCTTGATTCTGAAGACATAAACATCTGTTCCGACAGCGAGGGTAATTTTAATGTTGTCTGGATGAGCAGCGGTACCGGGATGGTGGACTTCATCCGGTCGACTGATAACGGTAAAGGCTGGACGAACCGGAAATCGATAACGAGTGGACATTATCCGGCTATCGTCTCGGATAGTTCGGGTAATATCAACGTATTAGCCGGTGGAGGAGGTCTGATTTTTGTCCGGTCTACGGATAACGGAAAGAACTGGACAGAAACAATTAGGTTACCCTGTTCTGCTCTGACGGAATATGTAACGTTATCGGTGGATCAAATAGGTAACCTTAACACCGTATATTCCGGTTACGAAGAGCACTTTGAACCCAGCGAGCAAGATGGCATTTATTACAACCGGTCGGTTGATAACGGCGCAACCTGGACAGAATCCCTGCTGCTCACAAGCATTCCGGACAGGTATCATGGAATAAGATCCGTGTGCGATAAAGCTGGTACAATTTTTGTTATCTGGATCGAATGGAAAAGAGCGACAAACGAATTCACGCTTTACTTCACCTGTAGTACGGATTAGGGAAAAACGTTCAGACTGCGAAAGGTTTTGCAACTGACATAATCCTTTCTATGCAATAATTACCTTTCGGTAGTTCGCCAATCTATAAAACATATCGGATTGTTTTGTTTTTTAGTTGACAATTTGAGGATACGATTTATATTAGTACCGGTATGAAAATGAATACGGTAGAAATAAAATTAAACATAGATGAAGCAATATTAATTTCGATGAAAGAAAAAAAAGAAGAATTCAAGAAAATGCTTCTTTTTTATACTGCTTTATCTCTATACCGGAAAGGAACGCTAAGCCTGGGCAGGGCGGCACAACTTGCCAATTATAACCGCCTCGATTTCATAAAAAAAATCCGGGAAGATGGCGAGCATATCTTTGATTACGATGAAAATTTAATAGATGACATGATCGAAAGGGCTGACTTTGCAAAGAGGAATTTTACTGTCGATTTAACCTGATTTGAATACATTTTTTAATAATCTACTGCCATGACTGATTGCGGCGATTTCGATTATATCCTTCTTTATACGATAGACGATTCTATAGTTTTCATAAATTCTTTCCCGTAGGTTTTTCTCATTATATTCCGGTACAATTCTTCCTAATTCCGGGGAATCGGGAATATCTTTTATGATTTTGATTATTCTTTTGGCAAAAAGAGCGGCATAATATTCTGAATCTTTCGATATATAGCGGCAAATTTCTTCAAGATTTGATGCAGCCAGCGGAGACCATCTTATTTTGAGAGCCATCTCGACAATTTTTTTTCAACTTCTTCGTGGGGAATCCCTTTACCTTCATCCAGTTCTTTTAATCCCTTATCAACTTGAATTTTAAAATATAATTCTTTCATAATATCATCGACCGTAACCTCTTTGGGTAGGCTTTTTACCAGGTTTATGACCTCTTCTTTTACTCCGACTCCCATTTTTTTCTCCTTAGAAAGGGATGGCTGATATTCTTATTGCTTCTCATGTTGATATTATGTATTAATTCCCCCGGATTGTCAATATTCTTGCGTTCAAAGCTTGTGGTAATATTATTTGAATTGGAGAGGGAAAAAGATTATAATTTAGAAAAAAAATCGGAGGTGACTATGAGAAAAAAAATTTATTTTACCGGTTTGCTATTTCTTTTAAGAGATGATCGGCGCCGCCGAATTTTTGCGTAAACCAGAGAATGAAGCGAATGTCTACCCCGATGGAACGGCTGTAACTTTCATCCCAGGCGTAATCATTGATGGTGGCTTCGAATACCCGGTCGAAGTTGAGCCCCACTAATTCACCCTTCGCGTTCAAAACAGGGCTGCCGGAATTTCCGCCTACCGTATCCATGTCATAGAGCATGGCCACCGGCACATCGTTCAGCTCCGGGTGTTTGAAAGGGCCGAAATCCCGGGCTTTATGCAGGTCTAAGAGTTTTTGCGGGGCATTGAAGGGATCTTTTCCCGTGTGTTTTTTCACGATCCCGCCGACGGTGGTAAGGGGCAGGTAAAAAACCGCATCGGCCGGTGAATACCCCCGGATTTTCCCAAAAGTTAAACGTAGTGTGCTGTTGGCATCGGGGATAAACTCTTTCCCCAAAAATTGCTTCTTTACATCGATCAGGCGGGATAGCAGGCTGTCGAGAATGCCCTTCTGCCTCTTGCTCTCCTTTTCCTGTTTTTTCATGG
>JAGLQA010000830.1 GCA_023137075.1 Candidatus Aminicenantota bacterium | reverse complement strand
TGATAATCTGAATCGGTGGGCTGAGACGCGAGATTTTGCAACTCTACGGTTCCCCACTGTGTGGGGATAAATTTTTTCGCTGTTAACTCCGGGTTGTTTAAATATCCCCGGGCACAGCCGTCTCCGCCGATGTAAACTTCCCCGTTAATTCCCAAAGGCACGGTTTGCAGGCTTTGATCGAGTATATATATCAAAGTATTGGCAAGTGGTTTCCCTATAGGGATCGTGGCAGATTCTTTTTCTATTTGATTAATAAAATAATAAGTGGCGTAAACCGTGGTTTCCGTGGGTCCATATACATGGATAATTCTATCTTGCCCCATATAGTCTAAGGCCCTGACGGAATGTTCGACAGATATTCTTTCTCCACCAAACAACACCTTTCTCACCCCGGAGAAACACTCTATCTTCAAATCGACTAAGGCATTAAATAATGCTGTGGTTACAAAAAATACGGTGACCTGTTCTTTCGATATCACCTCTGCCAACCGTTCAAGAGATATAACATCCTGGCGTTCGATCAGTATCAGTGCGGCCCCATTCAATAGGGCACCGTAAATATCAAACACAGAACCGTCAAATGCATAATTGGATAATTGCAGCAACTTATCGTCTTCTTTTATCTCCAAATAATTGTTGTTTTTAACAACTCTCACCGCGTTATAATGAGTGGTCAGCGTACCTTTGGGTTTGCCGGTGGTACCGGAGGTGTAGATGGCATAGGCCAGATCAAAGGGGGATGAGTTGGAAGTTGGGGAGTTGAAAGTTAAATCGGTTTTCGGCTCCTGTTCTCCGGGCACGGTACGCCGTGCCCCTACGCTAATTCCATCTTCAATAAAGATGATTTCGAACGATAAATCTTCGCCTCTTTCCGGTTCCGTACTTCTCAACTCATCAACTTTCAACTTACTATCTTTCAACTTATCAACTTTGAAATTACTAACTTTTAACTTATCAACTTCTTGGCTAAAAGCGCGGGTTGTCAGCAGCAATTTCGCGCCGCTGTCCGCCAGCATGTAGCGCTTTCTTTCTGCCGGGCTGTCCGGTTCTATGGGCAAGTAGGCCCCGCCTGCTTTTAATATTGCAATTATCCCGGTTATCATTTCCAGGGATCGCGCTGCGATTATTGCCACCAGTATATCCGGGCCGATGCCTTTTTCTATCAATACCCGGCTCAGAACAGCGGCTTGCCGGTGCAATTTCCGGTAAGTCAGGTGTACCGTTACCGATTGTAGGAGCGAAGCATTCCCATTTTGTCCCGGCATTAAATGCTTCGCTCCTACCTGCCCTGTACCCACAACGGCAATATTGTCCGGGGTCTTAAGGGCCTGGTAGGCAAAGATATCGGGGATCGTTCTGTCTTTGGGATATGCCGATATGGTGTCGTTAAAATCGTATAGCAGGCGTTGTCTCTCTTCTTGCGAGAGTATGTCTAAGCCGGATATAAGGCTTCCCGGCTTGCGGTTAACCGCCCTGATCAGGTTGGTAAAATGATCGGCCAAGCCTTCGATGGTTTCTCTCTTATACAGGTCGGTGCAGTATTCCATATTGATATATATCTCTTCGCTCCTTTCAAAAGCGGTTATGGTTATATCAAATTTAGAGGTGTCGTCGTCATATCCATAGGGGAGAAAACTAACGCCTTTTTCCTTTTTGCCTGTTTCTTCAAAATTCTGCAGCACGAAACATATATCGAAAAGCGGGTTCCGGGAGGGATTCCGCTCAGGGTTCAGTTTATCTACCAGGTCCGCGAATTGCACATCCTGGTTCTCAAAGGCGCGGATGCTGGAATTTTTGACTTCCCTTAGAAATTCGAGATAAGTTTTCCCGGGCACCGGGTGACCGCGCAGGGCCAGGGTATTCACAAACATTCCGATAATGCCGCGCAGGTCGGCGTGGGGCCGGCCGGCGATGCCGCTGCCGATAATAATATCATCCTGGTCCGTATATTTAAACAAAAGTACATATAGAGTTGCTAACAGGTTCATGTAAAGAGTAGCGCCGTTGTGGGCGGCTATTTCTCTGAATCTTGCTGTATCCCGGCTACCGATTTTAAAGTCATAACTGTCTCCCGCGAAGCTGATATGATTGGGACGGGGATAATCGAGGGGTAAATTCAGCCTGGGAATTTCTCCCCGGAGATGCTCTAACCAGAAGTTCTCGCTTTTTTTCATCCTTCCGCCGGCTATCATGCCGTTTTGCCAGAGGGAAAAATCTTTATATTGAATTGCAAGGGGCCGCAATTCGCCGCCGCCGTACAACCATGCAAAATCGCCGCTCATTATACTTATCGAGGTGCCGTCGGAGATAATATGGTGCATATCGTATAAAAGAAAATATTCCTCCTGGCCTAGGGGCACTAAGCCGACGCGCATCAGCGTAGCCCGCGACAGATCAAAGGGACGAATAAAGGTCTTCATGATATGTTGAAAATCGGCGGCCCCGATTTTCTCCTTGCCGGTGCTAATCTCTTCTATTTCGAAAGCGACGCGGTCATGTACGATCTGCACCGGTTGATTGTTTATAAGTGCAAAGGAAGTTCGCAGTGCTTCATGCCGTATTACCAGGGATTTAAAACCTTCGGTATAGCGAACTTTATCCAGCTTACCGGCAATGCGAAGCGCTGCGGGTAAATTATAACTGGTGCCCACATCTTCGAATTGATCCAAAAAAAAGAGCCGTTTTTGCGCCGAAGACTGCGTATAATAATCCCTCTTCTCTACCGCTTTTATCTCATCATAAATGGTTTTTTTCGCACTCTTTATTACCCCGGCGCACCGCCTGATGGTGGGGCTGTGAAATACCTGGTTCAGCAAAAATTCCACGCTAAACTCTTTCTTGATCCGGGAAACGAGTACGATGGCTTTTAAGGAGTGTCCTCCCAATTCAAAAAAGTTGGCATCTATACTGATTTTATCTTTCCCGATTACCAGTACATCACACCATATCTCCGCCAATTTTTCCTCTATTTCATTCCCGGGCGGAACATGTTTAACGCCCGCTTCTTCTACGCCGGGGTCGGGCAAAACCCGCCGGTTTACTTTACCGCTGGGGGTTAGAGGGATCTCATTTAGGGAGATAAAATATGAAGGCAGCATATATTCGGGCAAGGTTTCGGCCAGGTACTCCCTGAGCCCGGCCGGTACTGTCCCGTTATTCCCTTCGCTACTGCCGACTTCGTCGGCTTCTTGCCCGTCAGGCTGCCCTCCGCTTGCCTCGGCGACAATATAGGCGCATAAAAACTTCTCCCCTTTCTTTACACCGTAGGCACTTTTTTCAAAAGGCACAACAACGGCTTCTTTCACTAAGGGATGGGACAGTAGGCGGCTCTCGACCTCACCCGGTTCAATCCTGAATCCCCTGATCTTTACCTGGTGGTCGATGCGGCCTAAGAAATCTATATTGCCATCGGTCAGCCACTTTGCCAGGTCACCGGTCTTGTATAATACCGCTTTCTTTTTAAAGGGGCTGGGAATGAATTTCTCTGTTGTCAAATTCTCCCTGCCCAGGTAACCCCTGCCTACCATTAAGCCGCCGATATACAACTCGCCGGGTACGCCGATGGGTTGGATATTCATCTGCTGGTCCAGGATATAGATGTCGGTATTCAATATAGGTTTCCCGATGGGCGGTAATTCGGGTATCTCTCCTGCCGGGTTTACGGTAAAGGCGGTCACCACATGGGTTTCTGCGGGCCCATAATGATTGTGTAGATATACATTGTTTTCCTTGAGATAGCGGGCGAACTTCTCAGAGACAACGACCTGTTCTCCTGCTGTCTGGATATGCTCGACAGTGGTGGGGAAAATCCCGATATATTCATCTTCGCTGAATATGATTTTCAGGAAAGAGATGGGTAAAAATA
Source organism: Candidatus Aminicenantota bacterium (assembly GCA_023137075.1). Lineage (GTDB taxonomy): Bacteria > Acidobacteriota > Aminicenantia > UBA2199 > UBA2199 > JAGLQA01. Next base: position 7,200 of record JAGLQA010000830.1, on the reverse strand, counting down.
CGGTTTTTATTTTGTTCTCTTCAACCAGCCTGAACAGTCGAGGTATATCGGTTCTCAATTCCTCGTCGATTATAAGCAGCTTGCCTCCTGCCGGCAGCGCGGAGAATATCTCATGAAAGGAGACGTCAAAACTTATGGTGGAAAATTGCAGTACTGCGCCACAGTCGATATCGGTGTCCCGGTGATGGAACCTGATCAGATTCACTAAGTTGCCGTGCTCCAACATCACACCTTTGGGCTTGCCGGTGGAGCCCGAAGTGTAGATCACGTATGCCAGGTCAGCTTCAGTATTACTGTTTTCCGGTATGCGACTGCCGGCGGAGTAAATACCTTCGTTTCCCATGTCTATCACTTCGATATCAGCGGGGATGGACCGTTTTACTTCTTCCTTTTCGCAGTTTGTTAATACCTGCTTCACCTTACTATCGGTGAGCATATAGGCTATTCTATCGCCTGGGTACTGCGGGTCAATGGGCAAATAGGCGCCGCCGGCTTTCAACGCGGCAAGCATACCTATAACAACGTCAAAGGAGCGTTCGACTAAGAGCCCGACCACTTTATCCGGCTGTACTCCTTTATCCCTGAGTTCAGCGGCCAGGCGACCGGCCCGCTCGTTCAATTCCCCGTAAGTCAGGGCGCAGCGTCCCGTTTCGCTTTTTTTTACCAGGGCAATGTGACCGGGGGTTTTTTCTGCCTGCTCCGCGAATAAGCGGTGCAGTGTTTTACCTTTGGGCGATTCTCCCCAGGTATCGTTAAAATCGTATAATATTTGTTTTTTCTCTGCTTCGGTTAATAGAGTTAAATCCGTTGTGCTTATCTCTTCATTGTCTAAAATTTGATCGATGACATGGCTGAAGTGGTGGGTGATTCGTTCCACGAAGTTCCTGTCATAGGTATTACCGTTATAAACGAAGCGGATGCTGATAATTCCTGCCGGGGCTATTATCACATTAAAATCATAATTTGTCTGTTCAAATACATCTACCCGGGATAGTGTCAACTCGACCCCCCGGTTTTCTTTTTTGCTTTTAACAGCAAGACCGTCTATTTGTTCGCTGATGGGAAAATTCTCGAAAACCAATATATGATCCAGCAAATCCTGTTTTAATACACTTCGAGCCTGTATCTCCGCTAAGGGATAATAGTGATAGGGTTCACTTTCCAGCGCGCTTTTCTGCACCCCTTTCAGTAGTTCGTTGAATTTTTTATTCTCCAGGCAGCTGATGCGCACAGGAATGGCATTGATAAATATCCCGACCATGGCTTCGATACCGGGGATTTCATCGGGCCGCCCCGATACGATCGATCCGAATACCACATCATCCCTGCCGTTGTACTTGCTCAATAGGATTCCCCATACTACCTGGACGAGGGTATTCAAGGTAACATTGTTCCTGCCGGCCAGGTTGTTCAGGACCAGGGTTTTTTCCCTTTCTATAACAAAAGCAGCCCGCTCATTTTTATACTCTTCGCTGCCGCTCTTCCGGAGGTTCTTTTTGGGAATGCTCACCGCTTCTTCATAAGACTCTAAGTAGGTTTCCCAATAGATTCTCGATTTTTCTTTATCCTGCTTCTCCAACCATTGGATATACACCCGGAAGGGGGTAACCCTGCTCAGGTTGTAGTCACGGTTTTCCAGGAAACTATTGTAAATCACAAAAAAGTCCGAAATCAATATTCCCGTGCACCAGCCATCCATCAAAATATGATGGCTGCTCCAGGTAAATTCATACTCGACTTCATCTATCTGGATAACCGAAACCCGCATCAATACATCTTTACTTAGGTCAAAAGAACGTTCCCTGTCCTTTCTTTTAAATTCCACGATGTATGCTTCTTTTTTTGCGCGGCTGCCGGAAAATTTTTCCCGTAAATCTTCAAAATAGAAATCGACCTGCCTTTTTTTCAAAACTACCTGCAGGGGGCGGTCAACGTTTTCATGGACAAAGGCAGTACGAAGTATATCGTAACGTTTAAACAGTTCATCCAGGCTCTTTTTAATAAGGCCCGCGTCTAACCGGCCTTGAAGGCGGTAAGACAACTGGTCAAAATAAGTGGAGGACTCCTGGTCGGATAAAGAATAAAATAACATTCCTTCCTGCATAGGCGTCAAAGGATATATATCCTGTACCGGTGATTCATGCGATGACATCGTCATTTCTCCTTTTTCTATTTAATAGGCGACCCTGTCGGGGGCCAAACTTTTGTTTATCATTTCAATTTTTTTATGGGGAATATTAAGTCCTGAACATTTCGTCTATGGCTTCGACCTGGTCGATGGATAACTCTTTATAGGTCATATCACTGGGCGTTTTTTCCTTATCTTCCCGGCCGGCGCAGAAAGAAATAACCCGGCTCAACTCCGCTTTATAATTATCCATTAATTCTTTGATGGTTTCAGGTTTAAATTGCTTTTTACCGAAAATCATGGACATTACTAATTTCTTTGAGCTGATCATGCCGGTTATATCTAATTCATAATCTCGCTGATCATCTCCGTTGAAGGAACTCCCGGACGATTCTGTCGCGACAGTAAAGGACATCCGCTCTACTTCCGTGTCGAACTGCCCTAAATAATTAAAACTGATGCGGGGTTTTAATTTAAATGCGATATCACGTTTATCCTCTTCCGGGGTCAAATATGTTAAAATACCATGGCCGATTCCTTTATTGGGCACCTGGTGCAGACTTTCCTTTATCACTTTGACCTGATGGGACAGATCGCTTCCATAAGAGACATCCAATATGACGGGGTAAACAGTGGTAAACCAACCGATTGTCCTGTTTATGTCGATATGGGGCAGGATTTCTTCCCGGCCGTGTCCTTCTAAGGCGATGAGTATCTTTTCACAGCCGTAGACTTTCGCGAAGCTCAATCCTAATGCAGTTAACAGGATATCGTTGATCTCCGTTCCAAAGGCTTCGTTTACTTCCGTTAACAGGCGGGTCGTCTCTTCCTCATCCAGGCTGATCGACAGGATCAACGAGTCTTTTACCGGGTTATCAGCAACCGCAAAATCTTTCCTTATTCCGGGTAACCCGGTGGATTCTAATTCAGCCCAATAGGCTTTTTCCTCTAACAGGGACTTGCTGCTCGCGTAAGCGGATAATCCTTCGCACCAGGTTTTGAAGGAATCTGTTTTTAAGGGTAATGACAGCGGCTTTCCTTCTCGATACTGCCGAAATAAAGTGCCGATGTCTTCGAAGAGAATCCGCCATGAGACACCGTCGATAACCAAGTGATGGCAGACGATCAAAAGGCGGTCGCCGTTTTCTAAGTGGAACAATCCTAATTTCAGCAAAGGACCTTTTTCTAAGTCGATGCTGGTCTGGATTTCATTGGCCTTGCCGCGCAGTTCCTCCGCGCTCTCCTTTGTTCCCGCCTTATGTTTCAAAACGAATTCGGAAAACGATAAGGGAAAATCCGGTCCGTGATTGGTCTGGATAACCCGGCCTGCTTCACGCTGATAAGTCATTCGCAACGCGTCGTGATGCTCGTTGAGTTTTGAAAATATGACCCTGACCGCTTCTTTTTCAAAACCGGCGGGCGAGCTCAGCATTACTGCCTGGTTAAAATGGTTGGGGGCGATCCGATCTTCCCGGAAAAATTCTGCCTGGATGGGGCTTAAGGGAACAACTCCCCGGACCGGCGCTTGATCGGGGATGCGATCGATTTTTTCTACAAAGGGCGCCAGGCTTGCTATCACCGGGTTCTGGAACAGGTCCTTCATCTTCACTTTATACCCTATTGTATTCATCCTGGTGGTTATCTGGATCGACTTGATCGAGTCCCCGCCGATCATAAAGAAATTTTCAGTAATGCCGATTTTTTCTTTATTTAGTACTTGCTGCCAGACATCTACCAGGATTTTTTCCACCTCGTTTCTCGGCGCCACATACTCAGTATCGTTTTCAAAATCGCCGCTCTTGTATTCTATCAGGTTTCTATAATCTACTTTACCGTTGGGATTTAAGGGCAGTTTATCTAAGGATATATAATTTAAGGGGATCATATAGTCGGGTAAGTCTATCGCTAAAAATTCCCTCAATTCCACCGCGGGCGGCGTGGCGTCCTGCACCGGGACAAAAAAGGCCTTCAGGTATTTACCGCTGTTATCCGCTATGGCTAAAACCGCCGCATCTTTAATATCAGGGTGCTTCAACAATTGACTCTCGATTTCCCCTAATTCGATCCGGAAACCTCTTATCTTGACCTGATGATCGATTCGACCTAAGTACTCTACCTTGCCACCGGGAAGCCAGCGGACCAAATCGCCGGTTCGGTAAACAAGTTGGTGAGTACAGGCAAACTCTATGAATTGTTCCGCTGTTAACTCCGGCCTGTTCAGATACCCCCTGCCGACGCCCGCCCCGCCGATGCAGAGTTCGCCGGGAATCCCGAGGGGCACCGGGTTGTTGTACTTATCTAAAATGTAACAGGTGGCATTGGCTATGGGCCGGCCTAAGGTCACCACGTCGCGAGAGCATTTCTCCATGAGGGCATCGACCGTTGTTTCGGTCGGGCCATACTGGTTGTATAATTCATAACCCACGTCAAGCAGTTGGTCTTTAACGGCATCTTCGAGTTTTTCGCCGCCCGATATAACCGTGCGTAAGTGATGCAGTTTTTCGCCATCGGCGAATATTTCCTTTAGCATCATGGGTACGGAATTGATTATATTTATCCGGTTCTCGTCTAAATACTGCCGGAATTCTTCTTTTTCGACGATTAGTTCCTTGTTGGGTACATAAAGGACGGCGCCGTGAATCAGGGTGGCGAAAATTTGTTCCACACTGGGATCAAAGGTATAGTCGGTAACCTGGACCACATGGACGCCCGGTCCTACCCCGTATGTGACGGCGAACCAATTCAGTACATTCAGGATATTCCGGTGTTCGATTACAACACCTTTGGGCCTGCCCGTGGAACCGGAAGTAAAGATAATATATGCCGGGTGGCAGGGTAAATTAACCGCTTCCGGGTTCCGGGTCGACTGCCGGCTTATATCCTCCGTCAATTCATCTAACTTGATTATTTCCCTGGCACAATTATTCTTGCGCTTTCTTTCTTCAGCCGGTCGAAAGGCAATGCCGGGAATTTACTTTAATACTTCATCGCCGGGTAACTTTCCATTATTGTCGCTTATCTTCTCTATTATGTCACGGAAGGTCAATTCTCCTTCACTTAAAACAAGAACATCGATATTTCGATCCTGCAATATGGTCTCATAATCGACAGTGGCGTAAGGGCCGCCGGTAATAATGGGGATATGGAAACCCCATTGGCGAATGGCGGCAATGGTTTCATGAAAGAAGTCTTTATAAAAAGTAATGGTGCGAATGCCTAAGACATCGGGTTTAAATTCCACCATTATTTGCCGAAGTTCTTCATGGCTGTCGAAATCGATGCGGGATTTAAGTATTTTTCCGTTAATTTTACCGGGCAATTGTTCATTCAAGTAGGTCAAAATATAGACCAGGCCTAAGGGAGGGTCTACAACATCGTAAAGCATATCGCTGCCGTCGCTGAAAAATTGGGACAGGTCTAACAGCAGCACCTTCAATCCCTTTCCAGGGGGTTGTTTTACCGGGAACTGCGCCCTGATGCGCTCATTCAGGCCGGTCAGGATTTCCTCATCTTCCGTCTCAGCCACAAATTGCAGGGGGCCTATTTCTTCTTCGTTTATGCCGGCAAATTCGAGTATATCGGAAAAACGCTCAATATCCGTAGGCAGGTAACTGTCGTACTTCTTCACCATCTCATCTTTCGTTAAAATTTTAGCCTGCAGGGGAATTACCTTGAGCAGCCTTTCCTTTGCCATCACATAGTCGCTAAATAATTCGGATTGGTAGCCGGTGGAAAAAGTGCGGTTAAAAGGAAGGGTCTCGGATAATTCATGCCAGGCCATGTTTTCGGACCTGACTATGGCTTCGCGGCTGATGCCGTTCTCTAAGGCCAGGCGTTCCATGTCGGTATTTTGATAAATTTTCAACACATTCACATAGGGGAAATGGACCCACTTTAAACTCTTGATAAAATCCATGGTTAGACGGGCTTCTTCTTCCGTTTCGGAAGGGATGCCGTGCAGGGTGAAGAGTTCCAGGATTACACCGGGGTATTTTTCACATACGTATTCGACAATTTCCCGGAATTTATCTAAGTTCAGGTTCTTATTAACCAGTTTTTGCAGCCGCGGCGAGGCCGTCTCAAGGGCCAGGGCAAAATTAACGGTGCCTGCTTTTACCATTAAATCCACATACTCCTGGGTCAGCAGGTCTCCGCGGAAGCCGTTGGGGAAAAAGAGCTGCAGACCCGCCATTTTATGCTCGATAATCAGTTCAAAAAGTTTTTTACCTTCTTTTATATTTAACATAAAGATATCGAATTTGCGGAGGCCTATATCATAATAGAGTTTTATTTCTTTGAAAATATTTTTCCCGCTCCTGGCCACCTGTTTCCTGGGCCAGATGCGGTAGCAGTAACTGCAGTTAAAGGGGCAACCGCGGGAGGCCTGGATGAGGATACGGTTTTTGATTAATACCTGGCCGATATGCCGGTTATACTTTTCATAATCGATTAACGACCGGTCCAGAAGGGGCATGGCGTCAAAATCCTCGATTCGCCGGCGGGGTTGGGTAACCAGGGGTTTCAATTTTCTCTGCTGCAGACCCTGTAAATTGGTATAAGAGAATTCTTCCGATATATTGCCGTGGGTCAGCAGCAACGAATTATTACAATCATCTAACATGGCAGTGATGCGGCTTTCGGGTGCTTCGATATCGATGGGCAAATAGGCGCCCCCTGCTTTTAAAATTGCCAGCATACTGCATACCATGTCTAAGCTCCGTTCCTGCATCAGGGCAATGACGGTGCCGGGTTTTACCCCTTTCTCCTTTAAGAGCCATGCTAACCGATTGGCTTTTTCGTTCAATTCCTTATAGCTGAGGGACTGCCGGGGCATACCGCTTTCGGTTCCGTGGGCAGCACCGTAAATATTACCGGCGCCGACTACGGCTGTGCTGCCCGGGGTTCTTGCTGCTTGTTCCTCGAACATCACCTGCAGCGGTTTGCCTGCCGGGTATTCCGCTTTGGTATCGTTAAACTCAAACAGGATTTGATCATGTTCTTGTTTTGTTAATGCCTGTAGGTGCGAAATTTTTTCATTCACATTAGTCATGGCCTGCCGCATCAGGGCCAAA
>JAGLQA010000083.1 GCA_023137075.1 Candidatus Aminicenantota bacterium | reverse complement strand
TACCGGAGCAAAGAGCGGATTTATATAACCGGGTGGTAGACAGGTTACTGGCGGCCCGTTTTTCCGTTGTAAGAAGTGTCATAAAAGATCGCCCTGCGCGAGAGTACTTGATGAACTTGGCGTTTACCATGCAGGATCAAGAGGTTAGGGAAATCGAAGCCGTTGAAGCAGTGGAAAAATTGAAAAAGGTTATCAAGCAAGAGGAAGAAGAAAGCAAAACATCTTATAAAGATAGATTAACAGACATATTTAATGCCATGGAACCTGAATGTGGTTTATTAAAACGCGGCAGTGATAATAAAATAGCTTTTTCCCACCTGACCTTTCAGGAGTTTTTAGCGGGTAAGCACATATTGAATGAGGAGTTGTACATCGATAATTATCTAAAAAAGCCGTGGTGGAAAAAAACCCTGCTTCTGTATTTAGGCTATTTAAATATCGATAATAAGAAAAAGAGTAACCGGCTTGTCAGGGAGATTATTGAGAAAGGCGATAAATGTACGAATGAGGAAGAGAAGAATTATCTCCGGCTATTGGGTTGCCGGGCGTTAAGTGAGTTCCAGGAGAGCAACCGGGATGAGGAAGTGGTCACTCTGGTCAGGAAAAAACTTGAATTATTAATAAAACCGGGAGTTGATTTAGCGGTGCGTTTTGAAGCCGGTGAGATTCTCGGAGTATTGGGAGATCCGCGTATTCGACCTGTTCCCGAAAACATGATAAAGGTTGAGAAAGGTGAGTTTATCAGGGGGTCGGATGCCGGGCGGAAGAGAGAAAAGCCTGTTCGTACAATCTATCTTGATGCGTATATGATCGGTAAATACCCGGTCACCAACGAAGAGTATAAAAATTTTATCGATGACGGTGGTTATGCGAATGAAGATTTCTGGACACCGGAAGGTTGGCAGTGGAAGGAAAAAGAAAAGATCAGAGAATCCCTTTTTTGGCATGATCGTAAATGGAATGGCCCAAACTTCCCGGTAGTGGGGGTGAGTTGGTATGAAGCCTGCGCTTACGTGGAATGGTTGAGCCACAAGACAGGGGAGAAGTATCGCCTACCCACGGAAGCGGAGTGGGAAAAAGCGGCCCGCGGCGAGGATGGCAGAACCTATCCCTGGGGTGAAGGCATCGATAAAAACAAATGCAATTATGATGAAACCGGGTTGAATAGAACCGGCCCGGTGGGGATATTCCCGGATGGGAAGAGTCCCTACGGTTGTTTCGATATGGCCGGCAATGTATGGGAGTGGTGTTCGGACTGGCATGATGAAAAATACTATAAAAAAAGTCCTGATAAAAATCCCGAAGGTCCTGCCACCGGCGTGCTCCGGGTGCTCCGCGGCGGCGATTGGGTCAACGATGCCAGTCATGTTCGCGCTGCTTACCGCGACAGGGACGTGCCGTCCTCCCGCTGGTACGATATCGGCTTCCGCCTCTCTCCAGGTCAAAAGGGCCCGTCCGGCCAGTAGGAGAGCAAGGTGGGGAATCGAGCAAGCAAAGGCCGCTCCAAGCAAGACGGAGTGGAACGGAGTCGGCCAGGAATTTCGCCAAATTAAGGGCGAAATTAGGGTAAACGCACGGCGTTATCCATATATTATGGCTTAATGGATAGACGCACTGCGTCATCCTTTGTCAATGTGCGCCTTAAGCCCGCAAATTTCCGCGAAAAAAAGCATTCGTATTACTGAGAACTAAATTCAGCCACGGATTTACACTGACATACAAGGATAAAAGCACTAAGATTACTGAGGGCTATTTTTATAACACAGAGAACACCGAGGGCACGGAGATAAAAAACAATCATTACTACAAAATGTTTTATCATTGATTAGATAGTAAATAGTAAGTAAGAAATCAGTAAATACGAACTCATCCTGTTTATCCTATAATCCTGTAAATCCTGGTTCTGACAATTATTGCCGATAACCGTAATGCTTTCTACATCCGTGCCTACCCGTATAAATCCGTTGCTGAATTTAGCCCTTAGCAATCGAAACTCTTTTTTATTCGTGTTAATTTGCGAGAATCCGTGGGCCACATTAGCTCACAGTAATCTTGAACGCCGTAGGCTATGTTCTGGCTTTGCGTTTGCTTTTCT
>JAGLQA010000829.1 GCA_023137075.1 Candidatus Aminicenantota bacterium | reverse complement strand
GGGATATAATCCGCCGGATGGTGGTTTTTTGATAGCGCAGCGAGTTGTAAACCACGGCGGCGGTAATATTCTCTCCTGTTTGCCGGAAGGAAAAAAGAATATTGGGTTCGGTGTGCCGGATATATTCCGGGTTATGGATATTTTCCATCAAAACAGCCGCGTCAAAGAGGTTCGCGCCAACCTCGTCGGAGGAGATGTTCAATTTGTACAGCAGGGTTTCGACCGGGTAATTCTGGTTTTCATCGGCTTCGATAATTGTCTGCTTTACCTGGAGCAACAGTTCTTTGAAGGTCAATTGTTCATTAATAAAATTTCTAAGCACCAATACGGTGTTGATAAATTTGGCCTCGATTTCCTGTTTATAAATAGGGGCGCCGATAATAATATCGTCATTAGCCGAATATTTATTGAGCAGCACAATTAGACCGGCCAACAGGATCATGAACAGCCTGGGGTGTGATTCATTGCCCAGGTGCAGCAATTTCGAGCATAGTTCCCCGGGGATTTCATATTCCTCTTTTCCCGGAGTGTGCCCGGCTGCGTGCCGGTTATCGTAGGGAAAGGTACTTACTTGTAGTTCGCCGGACAATTTATTCAACCAGTAATCTTCTTCTTTCGTATATTGACCGGCGGCTATCTTAATATCTCCGGAAATACTTTTATCCGTCATCTTTTATCTCCTGTTCACTAGTAGTACGTCAAGTCTTGCCTTCGGCGATCCTGCCGGGGGCCAAACTTTTATTTATCATTTCGGGTAATACGTCAACTCATTGTTGACATAACACTTGTCTTATTAAAAGGCAAAGTCACCGTCAGGGGCCTGGGTGCTTTGCGCGAGAAACCGTTTGCTCACATTGCGATTGTCATCGACATAATCGCCTTTTTTCTCGAAATCGACCAGGGAAGGCACGGCATTCGCCTGTAATTTTTTCCAGCGCTCATCAGCTTCATATACCTCATGCAAGGAAAAGGGATTTTGCACGCCAAGATTAGCGCAGTGCTCGACAAACCTGTTCATCCGTCTATAACTCTCTTCCCTGGACGGCTCGCCGTCCTGTACATAGGTTTGCAGCACCAGCATCTCTTTTGTCCAGGACGGATAAAGCAGGCTGCACTTATCCTGCCAGGCCGCGGAGTTTACCTGGCCGGAAGGATAATAATAAAAAGGACTGCACCAGGCCTCGTAGATTTCATTCCTTAATTCCGTAATCAAGTCTAATGTCTCCCGGAAGGCTTGCTCAGTTTCCCCGGGATAACCGACTACCCAATAAGTGGTAGTTTTTATCCCGGCACCGGCAAGATTGGCTATCGCTTGCTTGATTCCTTCGGGGGTTATTTTTTTGCCCATTAAATCGAGCACAGTTTGAGAACCGCTTTCAATGCCCAACCTGGCCCGGTAAAAACCTCCCCGTCTCCACAACATGGTATTTTCGATATCGCAGGTTTCTTTATCGGCTCTTAAATAGCCGTCCCAATAAAGGGCCGCCTTCTCTTTTATCAACTCCCTGGCCAGGCCGGTTATGACCGGGTTGAGTAAGGAATCACACATCAAAAACAATTGGCCTTTATAGGCTTCATAGAGTTTTAACATTTCCGCTGCGATTTGCCCGACATCTTTCTTACGGTATTTCCCCCACTGCACCGTTTCAGAGCAAAACTTACATTGAAAGGGACAACTGCGGGACGAATAAGAAGCCAGGTAAGGATAACTGTCGGTTTGTAGGTCCGAAAAATCCGGCAGGGGTGCGTCGGCGAGGTCCAATGTCTGCTCATCTATATCTTTTAGGGTATAAATCTTTTGTCTCTGGGGCAATTCTCCCTGTAATAAACGCAGGAAGAGGTTTTCTCCTTCTCCTATGATAATTTTGTCGATATGGACCGCTTTTTTTAGAAAGAGCTCCCAATTGGGGGAGTCTTTAGCCAGTTGCTCGGCAAAAATTCCGCCCCCCATGACTATTTGCAAGTCCGGGTATGTTTCTTTTGCTATTTTGGCGGCAAAGAGGCTCGCGGGCAGCGTGCCTTCATAGACCGACAAACCTAATACCGCGGGTTTTTCCCGCTCTAACAGCGCGATAAAATATTCCCTGAGCAGGGTATAAAAATCGGCTGTCACCCGGTTCAGTTCGGAAATTGCCCGGTCGCCGGCTTTGCAGAAAAAAGTGCCGCGGATCAATAATTTCACTAATGCAA
>JAGLQA010000828.1 GCA_023137075.1 Candidatus Aminicenantota bacterium | reverse complement strand
TTTACACAGAAAACTTTACACTCTCGTGCTTTAAGGAATCCGCGATTTCGGCATCGTAAAATCATAATCCTTATAAACTTTGAAATGGCTTTACTTATATATAAATTCTTGACACTACCTGATGCGGTTAATTATACGCCTTCAATCTATTGACTATTGGGGGGATTTTGTCTTATTATAGTGCATAATGAAAAAGTACGATTTACCCACGGAATTCATTAAATTTGCGGCCATCTTTTATGGCAACCAGGGTGGATTAAAAAAATCAATATGTTTTATTTTTTAATTATATAGGAATTAACCGATGCTGCTTGAATTAAAGAAAGGCGTAGACATTCTTTCGGATATCGGTGCGGTAGTCTCAATGGATGAAGCACGCAAACTATTCGAGGAAAAATGTGACGCGGAAAATCTCGCCAAGATCAATACCATCAAAAATGAAGAAGCGCTGCTTAAAATAGCCAACGCGATTTCCCTTTTTAAACCCGAAGCAGTGTGGATAAACTCATCGTCGGAATCCGATTTCCGCAATGCACGGGACATGGCGTTAAAAAGGGCGAAGAATTTTCATTAAAACCGGACGGGCACACCTGTCATTATGACCTGCCCGAAGACCAGGCCAGGTTAGTGAAACAGACCTTTTACATTGTCAATGAAGATGAAGATATCTCGGTGCTGGCCAAGAAGATGCCGCGCGCTGAAGCCTATGATTACATCAAGGACACCATGGGCGGTATCATGCAGGGCCGCGTTATGACCGTATCCTTCTGAAATCGCGGTCCCGTGGGCGCCAAAGCGGCAGTGCCGGCAATCATGATTACCGACTCATTCTACGTGGTCCATTCGGGAAATATTCTCTATCCCACGGTGTTCGCCAATTTCGATAAAGAAGTGGAACGGACCGGTGTTTTCTTTACCAATACCCACAGCATGGGCACCTTTAAAAGCGAAGATATTCCTAAAGCACGTATTTTCATGGATAGAAGCTGATTCACCACGTTCTCAATGTACTGCACCTACGCGGGCAACACATTGATGCTGAAAAAGGGGAACCACCGTTTTGCCGTAGACCTGTGCACCTACTACCGGGAAGAAGATCAACTCTCGGAGCATATGTTTATTACCGGCCTGACCGGCCCCGGCGGCCGCAAAACCTTCATGGCCGGCGCCGCGCCTTCGGGCTGCGGGAAAACGACCACCGCTATGGTGGGTAGCGATTTTATCGGCGATGACTTAGCGCAGATCTGGATCGAAGATGACGGCACCATGCGGGCCGTTAACCCGGAGATCGGTATTTTCGGCATTGTCAAGGATGTGAACCGCGAGGGTGATCCTTACCTTATGAAGTGTTTACGCGGTTACAAACCGGTCGAAGTTATCTGGTCCAATGTGCTGGTCGATGATGATCTTGTTCCACATTGGACAAGTATTGCAGAAGTACTGGTAAGTGAAAGTTGTTATTTATGGCTAATACTTGATACACCATCAAATGATTGCCTGGTACGAATAGGATTAGAAGGAACAGACGAAAGCCCGGTGGACGTCAGCGATTCTATCTTTTCTATAATATCCGATACACCCTCTTGCGGAGAAATCTGGTCAACGGCAATGTATTCCGGTACAGGTAAATTTACGTCTGTGACTTATGATGGTTCTAAATTTGCAGCGGTTGGAAAAGGTGGTGTGATAATGACCAGCTATAATGGGAAAAAGTGGTCAGTTCAATCTTCCGGTGTGACGAATGATCTGAATGGAATTATTTATGGAGACAATAAATTTGCGGCAGTAGGCGCCGGTGGATTGATATTGACCAGTTCAGACGGGATAAATTGGATAGATCAATATCCAGGCGCGGACAACGAACTTCGCGGTATTGCTTATGGAAACAATATGTTCGCAGGAGTAGGTGTCGGCGGATTGATATTAACCAGTTTGGATGGGATAGCATGGCAGGTTCAATCTCCCGGTATAGCTGTAGATTTTCGAGGTATTACTCATGGGAACAATAAATTTGTGGCGGTCGGCGACAGGGGGACGATAATGACCAGTATTGATGGAATAAATTGGAGTAAAAGGTCTTCTTGGACGACGAATACGCTCTATGGAATTACTTTTGGAGATAATAAATTTCTGGCAGTTGGAGAATCCGGAGTGATATTGAGTAGTTCGGATGGAGTGAACTGGAATAGTCGGACATCATCTGTTTCGATGAATCTACTAAATGTTGGTCAAAGTAACTCTACATTTGTAATTGTCGGTGAATATGGAGAAATATTAACAAGTCCCGATGGGATTAATTGGACCAGCCGATACTCCGGTGTACGGAATAATCTTACTGGTATTGCTTGCACTGAATCACTCTTTGTTGTTGTAGGAGTCGAAACCATCTTGTACAGCCTGTGTGAATAGGGAAATTTTTCGGAATTTGGGGTAGACAAACATCGTATTGATCTACCCCAAAACCCGAGAACATTATTTGATATAGCTAAAAAAAATGCACGGTGCATGATTCTTTTTTGTATAATGCATTTATGCGAAAAGCAAGAATTACCTTTGAAGGTGCTTTCCACCACACTATGAACCTCGGTATAGAAGTTGAAAAGGTTTTCTCCGGCAATGAAAATAAATCTGTATTTAAGGAAAGTTTGGGGGAGAGTGGCTCAATTTATAGATTTATTTTATAGGGGCAAAAACAAAAAACCTGACGCTGTGATTATTCCTGGTTTTATACTCCGGTGTTCCGGCTATTAAAATCCGGGGTAGTGAAGAGGATTTGATTTTGCTAATCCAGGTGTAGGGGCACGGCGTGCCGTGCCCGGAAATAAACGAGGATGGTACAGAAACTACGGATTGACCGGGAGAGCTTCTTGCGAGATGCCGCGAAGCGGTTTCTACGGCTCCCCGCGCTACGGGGCGCGGAATGGCTTCTGTGGATGCGTGCGCTGCGGGGTGTGGTTGGATTGTAGCGGAACCGGGAGACCGGTGAAGGGAGGAGAATTTTTCCCGCCCCGAACACCGGCCCGGTTGTTCACATTTTGCTGAAAGTCCCGGAGTAGATCGCTTCTACTGTTGGGACTGTACTTTTGTTAAAATCTCTAAATCCACGTTCGCTTCACCTAAGAATCCGCTTAAAATTAAATCTAAGTGCCTAAAATCTAACAGGTATGCTAACTTCATTTTAGCTAACAGGT
>JAGLQA010000827.1 GCA_023137075.1 Candidatus Aminicenantota bacterium | reverse complement strand
AAAAAGGGCCGTTCGACTTGTCGGGCTGGTTCCCAATTCACTTCTTGAGGCGCGTTCACTCATGAACTGCTGCTCGTTTTACAAAAACCGAATAGGATACAAAAGAGATGGATTTTGGAATTTTAATGAAAATTTTAGATCAGATGAGATCTTTTTTCGTAAATATGGAGAGGAATTGGTAACCGGCAGCTTCGATTTTTTCCCGGCCGCCATCTTCACGGTCGATAAGGGCCATTACCACTTCTACCTTTCCGCCCTGCTTCTCCACCTGGCGTGCGCCCCGCAAGATAGAACCGCCGGATGTCACCACATCATCAAAGATGGCAACCCGGCCCTTTTCGGGAAAATTCCCCTCAATCACCTTCCCGGTTCCGTGGGTTTTTACCTCTTTTCTTATAATAAAGGCAGGGATGGGGTTTTTATCAAGAAAACTGAGTACCGCAATCGCCGAAACAATGGGATCGGCCCCGATGGAGTAACCGCCAACCGCATCGATTTTAAACCCCGTTAACATCTCTAAGAAAATCTTACCGCACAGGTACGCCCCTTCGGGCCACAATGTGGAAACCCTGGCATCCACATAAAAATCACTGGTCTTCCCCGACGCCAGCGTAAATTCACGGCCGGAGATCACGGATTTTTCTAAGAGTATTTCTTTCAGCCGGTTTCTCACGTTATTCTTCCCCTGAAATTTTCCGGCAGTACCATTTTAATATAGGGCGCGAACTTGGTAATGGTAGCCATTAAAAACTGCAAATCTTCTTCGCTAAAATCTTCACCGGCTTCTAACTGGTTTTCCCCTCTTCTCGAAATCTCAACCACCCCGATTTTCTCTCCTTCTGCTGCTATCAATGTGCCCATCATTTTCCACAGGGGTTTCAACTTTCCGTCCGGGGTACGAATAATCTCAAAAATCGATAAGTGCCTCTGCTGTTGAAAATTATTCTCGATTACCCCGATGCCCCGTCTAAAAATGGAGGCCGCCGTCGCTTCGGAAGAGCCGATTGGTATCATGCCTGCGTCTACCAGGTATTCAGGATAAGCAAATGATAATATCGTCTTTTCATCATTGGTTAGAAATATAGCTATTTCCTCATCTAACAGTTGCAAATTCTCTTTATAGAAATCCGCGATTTCCCGGATCGTTTTTTTAAACGCAGATCCTTTATCTTCTTCCTGTACTACCATGCTTAATTTTCCGACTAATTCGTTCAGGTCTTTCATTTTTACTCCTACACCATATTAAATGGGAAAATCACAAACGCATAAAAAACTCGATTCTTTCTTCTCTTAAATTTCATCGGAAATTGATTATACCATGAAAATATCGATGTTATCAATATAATTTCGCGAAATTTCAAAAAAAGGAAGAAAATAGTGCGGCAACATTGAATTTTTTGTAAAATGGAGATATAATTGCTTTTAAATTTGATTCAGAGGAAAACCAAATGAATGAAACTAAGCTCAGAAGTTTTTTGAAATCGATCAGTTGGCGGATTATTGCAACGATGATAACCTTCCTGGTTGCCCTGGCTCTAACAAGAAAAACACTTATTGCCCTCAAAATAGGAGCGCTGGATATGGCTCTGAAACTCATCGCCTATTTTCTCCATGAACGAATATGGGGGAAAATAAAAATTGGCAAGAAGCTTCACCCGCTTGAAGATATAAAGGTGACACGAAATCTTGAAGAAAAAGACAAACAGATCATTATGGAAAAATTAAAGGAATTGGGTTATCTTGATGAATAAAAAAACCGGCAAGAATATTTATCTATCCATTGTTATCCCTCTCTACAACGAGGAAGAGAATATCGAAATCCTTTACCGTGAAATTATCGCTGCGGTTGACGGGAAATACAGTGATTTTGAAATCATATTTTCCAATGACGGCAGCAGCGACGGGTCTCTTGAGAGATTAAAAAAGCTGCATCAAACAGACAAGCGGGTCAAAATCATAAATTTCAGGAAAAATTTCGGACAAAGTGCGGCCATTTCCGCCGGCTTCAATCACTGCAAAGGGGACGTGGTCGTGACCTTAGACGGAGATTTGCAGAATGATCCGGCCGATATCCCTGCTGTCGTGGACAAACTGAACGAAGGCTATGACATCGTAAACGGCTGGCGAAAAAAAAGAAAAGATAAGATGCTGACCAAAAAAATCCCCTCCTTTTTCGGGAACAAATTGATCTCTTTTATAACCCGGGTCAAACTCCACGACTATGGTTGTTCCTTACGCGCATTCAAAAAAGATGTGGCCAAGAGTCTTAAATTGTACGGAGAGATGCACCGTTATATTCCGGCGATCGCATCCCGGATCGGCATCAAATCCGTCGAAATTCCCGTCAACCACCGGGAGCGCAGACATGGCAAATCCCAATACGGGTTGGGGAGAACCATCCGGGTTATCCTGGACCTGATAACCATCAAATACCTGTTAACCTACTCGCACAGACCCCTGCAAATTTTCGGGGGTGTGGGTTTATTCATGATGGGAACCGGTTTCATCAGCGGGCTCTACATTACCTACTCCAAATATTTTTTAAACCAATCGGCCGATCGACCGCTCCTATTTCTAACGGTACTGCTCATTTTCTTAGGTTTCCAGGTCATAACCCTGGGTCTGGTCGCCGAGATGCTGTCTCGCATTTATCACGAAGGACTGAATAAAAATGTTTACTCCGTAAGAGATTTCATAGGATTTACAGATGAAGATATTGATGATCGCCCCTGAGCCCTTTTTTGAACCCCGAGGCACTCCCTTTTCCGAATATTTCAGGATCAAAGCCCTGGGTCACTCAGGCCATGAAGTGGACCTGGTAACCTATCCCCTTGGTGAGGATAAAAAAGTCAAAGGGCTGCGGATTTTCCGCAGCATCCGGCCCCCTTTCGTCAAATCGGTTAAAACCGGGCCCTCGGCAGCCAAGCTTGTTCTCGATTTTTTCCTCTTCTTTAAGGCCTGGGCCAGGTTGTGCCGGGGCAAATACGACGTGATCCACACCCACGAAGAAGCCAATATCATGGGCGCTTTTTTCAGTAAAATAAGCGGTACTCCCCATCTCTACGATATGCACTCCTCCTTGGTCCAGCAGATGAACAACTTCCGGTTTACCCGGTCAAAGATAATCGTATCTTTTTTTAAATTTATCGAACGAATCTCCCTGAAAAATTCAAAATCTACCATTGTGATATGTAAAGCCCTTTACGATTACGCCGCAACCATCACGGACGAAAAAAAATTAACCGTCATCGAAAACTTCATCGATGAGACCCCGGAAGAGTTAGACCCGGATAGATTAGCCCAAATCAAAGATGAGATAGGCAGTGATGAAAAAAAAGTCATCATGTACACCGGCACCCTTGAAGCCTACCAGGGCATCCCCTTGCTCATCGACACCATGAAACACTTAAACGAAAATTTCCGGTTGGTATTGATCGGTGGAAAAAAAGAGCAGGTAGAAGCGGTCAAACAGGAAGTGGAAGCAAGCGCCTTAACCGGCCGGGTTTTGGTATTGGGCCGCAGAGAGCCCCATGAAATTCCTTATTATTTAAATGCGGCCCACGTGCTCGTATCCCCGAGAATCTTAGGCACCAATATCCCCTTAAAAATTTATTCCTATTTAAAAAGCGGTATTCCCGTGGTCGCCACGGATCTTTACACCCACACCCAATCGTTAAACAAGGACATCGCCGTCTTGGCGGCCCCGGAAGCGGAAGCCTTTGCCAACGGCATCCGGGACGCGGTATCTAAAAAGGGGGAGTTAACAGCGAAAAAAGCCGGGGAATTCTGCCGGCAAAACTACAGTTATAAACGATACCTGAAATTAATCGAAGAAGCCCTCAACAAAGCCGTCAAAAAATAGCATTATCCTGAGAAAAAATCAAAACAGAACCAATCAGAGTAAAAAAGGGGTTGGTGTGCGAATGTTTCAAAGTTGTGGAATTTGTTGTATAATGGATACCGGAGACGAGAACGAATTACATATCCGGTTTTTTCAACTTTAACCGAGGAATAACCATTTTAGCCTTATTCAAAGCTTATCGTCATCTCGCCTATCAACCACTGACCTCCTACCACTTTTAGTTCTCCGTTCAATAGGCTTAACTATATAATTTCTTTTTATCTCTTCGGCTACAGCTTCGATAACATATATTACCTTCACAAATTCATCTTTTTTCCTCAATTCTTCCCAAACAATGTTGGTCGCTTTTTCTAAAACGTCATCAATATCACATTTATTTTTTGTTTCATCGAGATATACATATTCGTTGGCTGCATATTTTAAATAATCGATTACTTTAAACCGCTCTCTCACACTTAGCCATAAATCATCAAATTTTCCAATTCCGCAGGCTGAAGAATAGCTTTTCCAAAAACCAAGCCGCATTCGCTGAGTTAGATTCGTTGATCTCCGGTTCTCGCTTTTTCTTCGATTTTCCCCATCTCTCCGTTTTTCACCACTTCTTCGTTCACTACGAGGAAGAAATTCTTTTCCGAATAATTGTAATAGTTCTTTAAAACCTGTTAGCATACATTTCATAAAATCAATGGATTGATAATCACTTAGCCCCGGGACGACTTCGTCAAGGTCAACCGACTCTAAGAGTAATGGAATAACTAAGGATCCCGGTTTTCTTGTTTCAAAAACTGAAATCTCTTTTGTAATCCATTTGGATTTTATGGAATTTTCAGATACGACTACGAGCATATAATCCGAAGTTTTTAACGCATTTTCAATTTCACCCGGAAATTTAGTTCCCGGATGTAAATTCGTTAAACTACACCATGTCTCGATATAATGAAAGTCCAATAAGGCCACCAGAAGATTCACAAAATACTTATCTTCGCTCGAATGTGATATAAAAACTTTTGCCATTACCTTACTCCTCTTTTCAAATTATCATAATGTTTAATTTATATATGTTTTTTTAATATAAAATTTATCTTAAACGAAATTTTATTTAAAATCAGTAACCTCAATAAAAAACCGAATTGTATAATATTACATTTCACTTTAGAAGTCAATTTAACTTTTTTAGCAACCAAGCCCGCCAATCAGCCGGTTTTGCTCTTATTAATCATTTTGTCCAGTCTTCGGCGTACAATTCGGCTTGCTGCAAAACCGTTTCCGTGGCGA
>JAGLQA010000826.1 GCA_023137075.1 Candidatus Aminicenantota bacterium | reverse complement strand
GCATAAACTAAGTTTAAAATAACTTAACCGATAAATCAAGTCCCCGGTAAGAAAGCTAACGTTAAAATTCAAGACCTGCCCCCCTCCATGCTTTTAGAGAAGCCCTATTCGGTTAGAACCGGGTGAGTATACGATTCATTACTGCGTTATTTTACCGGTGTAATATGGAGTTCCCACTCCTCGCCCTCATTTTCAATGAGTTGGTAAATCTTGCCGCCTGTAATGGTGAAGGGGAATATGGCGAAGATATCCTGGTCCTTCAGGGGGAGTAGTGTGTTCTTGATTAATTTGCCCTGTAGGTCATATATAAAGGAATCGTATCGGCCCTTTATCTTATTGCTGGAGATCAAGTATATCCTGTCATCGGAAACCCGGTAGTCCTTCAATAATGCCAGGTAACCGGGAAACCCGATATTGTTACTATCTTTGTCCCTTTTATAGGGCATTTTATAGCGGATATCATTCATAAAAAACGCGTCGTACTTCTTCTCTAAAGCAGAAGTGAACTTGACTTTCTTGTAGGGCGGCATAAAGTTCAACACCTCTTTCCCCGGGCTGTCAAACACATGAACCCTGCCGTCATATGTGGGGATATAAATCCTGTTTTTATAGGCATGCCTGAAAAAGACTTTCCTCAGTTCGGCCATGAGTATGGGATTTACCTTCTTCCCCCCCTGCTCCGGGTAGGTGGATTGGAAGAATGCCTTTCCTTTCTCAAGTTTTCCGCCAACCCAGCGATACATGTGATAAGAGAAATAATTTCCTTTATCATTTTGGGCAATCTCTACGGATACAAGCTTGTCCTCGAGAGGAGTGAACCGGGCATTTGACGATGTCTTTGCTTCATCCAGGTATGTTCCCTGGAGGGAAAAATATGACACTTTACCATGGCTGTTGACTATTAGCTTATCGGTTATAAAAATCTGGATATCGGGAAACCAGGGCACCGGTGATTTGATAAATTCCCGGGGGCCTTCGCCCACTTTGCCGATCTTTTTTTCCAATTTAAAGTTCTTCGCATCGTAAATATAAATATGAATCCCTTCGGAAATATACATTTTCCCCAGGTGAATCAGGATAGTTTCAGGCTTCATCAGGTCATTCATAGGGGCTGCTTTTTCGGCAAATATGCCGGTTGTGAATAAGCAGCAAAATACAAGTAAATATAATACTTTTTTCATTTTATCTACCTCTGTTTAATAGTTTTAATACGAATAAAAATCCATAAGGTTCCTCACCTCGAATTTATAATAAATCTTTGATTGATTCGATCAAGCGGGGTACGGCATCCCGGGGGGCTATTTTCTCAACCCTTTCGCCTTTCTTGAAAATGAACCCGCTGCTTTTGGAAAAGGCGATCCCGATATCCGCTTCCCCGGCCTCTCCCGGACCATTTACCTCGCACCCCATTATTGCGATCACGATTCGCTTATCGGTCTTAACGCCGGATAGTTTTTTCTCAACCTCTTTTACGATGGAAATCAAGTCAATGGTGGTGCGGGCACAGGTGGGACAGGATATTATTTCAATACCTCGAACCCGGTGACCGGTGGCTTTTAAAATCTCCCTGGCCACCCGGACTTCCGCTGCCGGTTCTTCTGTCAGGGAAACCCGGATGGTGTTGCCAATCCCATCCAGCAGCAGACTGCCTAATCCCACGGCAGACTTTACGGTGCCTGAGAAAAAAGTGCCTGCTTCCGTAATTCCTAAGTGCAGCGGATAATCACACGCCTTATCTATTAACCTGTAAGCCGTGACCGTTTCTCTCACATTCGAAGATTTTAAGGAAATTTTGATATTAAAAAAATCGTTATCCTCGAAAAACCTCACGTTGTCCATAACGGATTTTACCATAATCTCCGCTTTTGAGCCTTTTTCCCGCCGGTATTTTTTTTCGATAGAACCGGAATTCACCCCGATGCGGATCGGGATATTCGCCTGGTTGGCCAGGTTTAATATCTCCTTTAATTTCTTTTTGCTGCCGATGTTACCGGGATTTATGCGGATACCCCGGGCGCCGGCTTCGATCGCGCGAAGCGCTAAGTAAGCATCAAAATGGATGTCCGCGACAACGGGCAGGGGGGATTTTGTTAGAATCTTTGCAAAAGCCGGCAGGGATTCCCGGTCCGGCACGGACACTCTGACAATATCACATTCCTCATTTTTTAAAGCTTCGACCTGGTTTAGGGTGGCAGTCACGTCCCGAGTGGGGACAGCGGTCATGGATTGGATAGAGACCGGGTAGTTCCCGCCGATTCCCACGCTGCCCACAAAAATTTCTCGTTTCATACCGCCATTATAGCAGAAATCGGAGTGCAGCGGAATTAACCACCGGCAAACTGGTAGGTTTTCCCGGTATCGATCATGGCTTTAAGATT
Source organism: Candidatus Aminicenantota bacterium (assembly GCA_023137075.1). Lineage (GTDB taxonomy): Bacteria > Acidobacteriota > Aminicenantia > UBA2199 > UBA2199 > JAGLQA01. The sequence continues at coordinate 1,657 of JAGLQA010000826.1, read as the reverse complement.
CTCAAATTTGGCATTGTAGGGGACCGAGCAGCCCGAACTGAGGATAAAACCTCCGCCCCTGCCGACTTCATCGATAAGTTTCTTGCAGTATACCTCTACTTCTTCCGGTGTTCCCAGGGTAAGTAAGGGAGCAGGCACGTCCCCCATAATGCACATATGATCTCCCAGTATTTCTTTGGCCTTAAATATATCGGTAGTGCTGTCTAAATCCAGGATGCATTTACCTCCTGGTAGTTTCTTTAAATGAGATAGGTAATTATCCCAATTGCCATCGAAATGTAGTAAGGGTGTTATGCCGTTTTTGACTAAGGCGTCGACAAGTTTTATAAGCCAGGGTAAGTAGAATTTCTCAAATATCTTCGGGGATGTCATGTCACCGGCTCCTCGTTCGCTGGCCAGAAAAATTCGCGGAACCCCTACCATTTTGACTCCACGCAGTGTGGATTTGATTGTGTCCGGCAGCGTTGCATCCATTGCGGCAATGACCTTATCCGGGTGACGGTAAAGATCAGTCACAAAATGATGCAGCGTTCGCGCCGTGGAAAACATCTCATAGGGAACCGCGCAGGGCAGAGAAACTAAAGCGGGAATTCCCCTGCTGTCCCAATAGCGTATGTCTTTTTTAAATGTCCTCATAAAGCTCATCAACCTGAGAAGAGCCTTAGCCCTTCCAAAAAAATTACCGCCGTATCCCGGTGCCACCCGCGGTAGTAAATGTTTAAAGAAAAAATTATCCCATCCTTCCTTGATAATGGTATCGTAATCTTCGACAAACATCGCCGGTTCCGATTCATCGAACTGCATAATAGCATCGGCAGGTAATTCCTTACCCGGGATTTTCACCCTGTTGGGGCTTATGGTTAAGAGGGGAAAAAAATCGGTCATTGCGGGACCTCCTAATCCCATCACGTCCCAACCGCCCAGGTCGTCAAAAATTTTTCGCTGTGCGACAGTGGCAGCCTGCGGGTCTGAGTAATACTCTGCCATGGTCATGCCCGAATGATGGGCAGCAAAGAGCGTCCCTAAAGGACAAACAGGAACCCGGTCCGGTTCCCGTAAGTTAACGGCTGCTTCAAATCGTTCTTGAGGAGTCATTGTTTCCGGTTTCATTTTATTTTCCTCCCATAAACTTGCTGCATAAGTCAAGGGCATCGGTAGGGTCCGTGCCATAGGCATCGGCCCCGGTATAACTTCGCACCTTCTCATTCATAATTCCACCTCCGATCATGACTTTTACGCGATCCCTTAAGCCCGCTTTGGCAAGAGCTTCTACCGTTTCTTTCATGCTTTCATAGGCTGTGGTGATTAGACCTGAAAGCCCAAGTACCGAAGCCCCGGTTTCCCGGATTTTTTTCACAAATCGTTCCGGGGGCACATCTACTCCCAGGTCGAACACTTCATATCCTACCCCCCGGAGTATGACCGCGACGATGTCCTTCCCGATATCGTGGATATCACCCCGCACCGTCCCGAATACAAGGGCGCCTTTTGTCACCATTTTATCTTTCCCGAGTACAGGTTGTAGTATCTCCGTAACTTCATTGAATATCTCGCCGGCCATTATCAATTCCGGGAGAAAGTATTCCCCTTTATCAAAGCGTTCGCCGACACGTACCATTCCTTTTCGGCATGCTTCCAAAATTTTCATCGGATCGCT
>JAGLQA010000825.1 GCA_023137075.1 Candidatus Aminicenantota bacterium | reverse complement strand
TTCTACTCGTGCGAAATTGATGCGCCCAAATCGGATAAGGTTGAAAATATATTTTTTTTATTTAGCCCTTGATAAATTCTTTCTTTTATGATAAGCATAAGCTTAACGTTACTCTAACGGGTAAGAGTCATGATGCAAAAAACAATAAGAGGAAAAAAATGTCCGCAGTGTGCTTCTTTTATCAAAGCGGATCAGGCTAAATGCAGTGTCTGCGGTTTTGATTTTGACATAAAAGACAAGCCGAAACAAGAAGAGACGGAATTACCTGTAACCGTTAGAACGGACAGCGGCGGTGCTCTCTGTCCCAAATGCAAAACCATAAATAATGCGGAATTTAAGTTCTGTAAAATTTGCAAATACCCCTTACAAGAAGACCCCTTTTCTCAGGACAAAAAGACAAAAAAAATTCGCTTAACCTGCGCATGGCTCAAACCCGAAGCGCGGCAAATCCTCCCGGATGAGCAGGGTTTTAGCGATTTCCTGCCCTATTTTGACGGCTGTTTACAATGGCAGGGATATGGATTTTGCGTCTATAAGCATAAAAGTAAATTCGAGATTTTGTGCCGGAAAACCGGTACAACCGTGGATACCGTTTTATATAAAAAGTGCCTGGATACCACCATCGCGGCCAGCGGTAAAGAATTTTTTATAGGCGCGGTTAAAATTAAGTTAATGGGAGATACGGATTCCCGGGTGGAGCAGCAAACCGTGGTCAGTTCGGATAAAACCGTTTTCATTGGACCCGGGGAAACACAGGACGACCATTCAGCGAAAACGGGACTGCCGCGCTTAAAAATATGTGACCCGGATCTGCAACCGGATACGGTCGAAATCGGCGAAAAGGTTCTTTTAGGACGAAATTTCTTAGGCAAACATACCGGCCTGGATTACGAAGTAATGCGAAAAAACGGGGTGTCAAGCGAACATCTTTTTTTAACTCCTTTGCCGGGGGCCGGCTGGTTGGTAGAACCCCTGCCGGAAAAACCCATTTTCACGGAAATAAGTGAGGCGGCAATCATTCTACATCCGGGTGATATTTTAAGATTGGTTTCAAAGGAATATGTCGGTGAGTTCGAAATCGGCATAAAAGAAAGCAGGTATTAGAAGGAAACAATGCTAACCATATTTTTAGTTATATTCGGAGTTATCGGACTCTTTCTGAACTGGCCGATTTTAAACGAAGGCATTTTTAAGCTGTTTACCACTCCACTGAATATCGATATTGTCGCACTTAGCTTCAAACAGTACAGTACGGGAATTGTGCGCATCGACGGGATAGTGGTTGCCGTTTCCGCATTTATAATCCTGGTAACCGCTTTCCTGCACACCACAAAAGTCATCATAAACCTGAGGATATTTTTGTTGGCACTCAATTCTGCCGTTCTTTCCGCCGAGATCTTCTCCGTTATAAAATTCGATTTCCCCTTCTATTCATACCCGGGGCTGCTTTACTCGCTGGTCTTCCTGCTGCTGGCATTTACGGCAGCGGTTTTCCGGATCGGCTCATTGAAGTCATTTAAGTCTACTTTCATCGGCAAACCGGTGAGTGAAAGCCAGGTTTTTTCCCGGACCATCGGCAACCTGATCGGCAATATAACCGTTACCCGGGGAGTGCGAATCCGGGCCGTTGATAATATTCAGCCTGAATTCAAAAAGGGTGAGGCCGAAGAATATGAAGCGGGAGAAATCAGGATTGGCAGGGATAAGGAGTGGGCAAACTTAGTCATCGGCGACGAATGGGAAGCGGTGAGTGGCAAACACGGCATACTCAGGGCCATCGGGGAAACCCTCTTTTTCGAACCCCTGACCGACCACTATGCCTTCGCCATTAACGGCACGCCCCATAAAAAATCAACCGAGGTGCAAAATAACGCGGAAATCTCCCTGGTTTCCGGGTATGGCCCGAAAATAAAGATCGAAGGTTACGCTAAGAATCATTCGCTGATTCATCCGCGAACCATGGTGCGGGCCGGAGAGATCGCCCGGGATGAATTTAAGAAGCTGCAGGGCACGTTTAAAATCCTCCTGATTATGGCATTCCTCGCACTGCCCCTATTATGGTTTCTATTGGGAGTTCAGAAAAGCGGTTGGGCAGACCACCTGAACGCGATAAACACCAAAAACGAAGAATTAAACAGGCAGTTGCAAGAACAGGCTGACCGGATGCAGGAAAGCGAAGACAAAACCGGGACACAGCAAAGCGAAATAAGTAAACTGAAACGAGCCATCAGGCAATTGCAAAAAGAAGGCAAAACGAAAGAAAAACAACTACAGGCCGCACTGAAGCAGTATCATAAAATGGAAGGAGATGACAGCGGTCATTCCACTATCTCGGGATTGGAAAATTTTGCAAAAGTGGTAGACATCAAATTCTGCACCCAGAGAATCGGCATCCTGTTCCCCTATATAACTCTTTTCAAGAATGGGCGGATTACGGTAGGCAGCGCATTTTTCGCCAAAGGAACGAAAGGTGAACCTTATATTCTGACAGAAAAAGCCGGCGTATATCAACGGAAAAACAGCGGGGTAACCTATCTATTTCTCTACACCCGGACCTGGGATGCTTTCGCGAATTTTTATCAAAAAATTAAAGCCGGGAATTACAGGGAAAAAAATATAAAAAAGGAGTTGGATACCTTTCTAAAGATAAACAATGTGTTGGAGATTCCCGGGAAGCGCTGGAAAAGCCTGCGCCCGGCAAGCACGGATCGAATTGCCGCCGTTAGCGCAGCCGGTTTCCCCGAATACCTGAGAGACGATATCCCGGTAATCGATTCCCGGGTGTCAATCTTTGACAGGACGATTTTTTTAGGATTCCGGGAAGGCAGAAAACATTATTCCAGCGGCCCGGTGACAAACATCGCCGGGAATTTTATCCATACCGGAAGTGGAACGGCCCACCGGGATAACAGCGGTTTGCTGCTCAAGGTTTTGAAAGACGGTCGTTATTCCGTCGTCGGCATCCTGGAATCCGCGGGCAGCAAATCAAAAACAAGACAGGAATTTCTAAAATTTTGAACCATGCGTGTAAAACAGGAAATAATCGGAAAATATAAACTTATAAAGGAAATCGGGTCCGGTGGTTTCGGCAGCGTGTACCTGGTGGAGAAAAACGGCAGCCAATTCGCCTTAAAAAAATTGTCCCCTGCGATGGCCACCCCGGAAGTTTCGGAACGATTCATCCGTGAAGCCTTAAAAGTCGAAGAGTTGAGAAAGAATTATCAATTGGACTACTTAGTGCGAATCGAAGAGGTATTATTTGATCATTTAGCTTTTGTCATGGAATACATTCCCCAGAGCTCGACTCAGTACTTTTCGACTAAAAAAGATATGAAATTTATCGATCTCTTCATCCAGGCCATTTACCAGCTTCATCAAATCGGCGTGGTACACCGGGATTTGAAGCCGTCCAATCTCAGGGTATTAAATTCCAGGCCGGTATTAATCGATTTCGGTATCGCCTCCTGGTGGGATGGAAACAGCAATATCATGCCTGCAGGGACAAAGTATTATTCACCGCCGGAGATCGTCTGTTTATTCGACGAATACAAAAAATTGAAAGCAGCCAGGGAAGCCAATATGCAGTTGATCGAGATTATGCCCGACAACGCTAAAGAACGGATCAAATATATCAAAAAACTGCACGATATTTACGGTTTAGGGATAACCATCGGGGAATTGTTAACCGGTAGTATCCCCCTTAACCGGGAATCTTACATCGATTATTTAAAGAATGGAGATGACCCGGTTTACCGGGCATGGTTAAACAAGATCCCGGAAAAGTACCGGGATTTTGTCACAAAAGCGACAACCTTTTCCCCGGTAGACCGGCCGCAGTTGGAGAATTTGTTCGAAAGCCTGCGTATTGAACTTCCCGGAAAAATAATCGAAGACTATGACAGCCGGGAGGAAGCCTATTTTAGTGAAACCGATTTCGAATGTTTAAGCTGCGGCCGGAAAACAGCGCCGCCGGCAAATTTTTGTCCTTACTGCGGTGTGGATTTAGATATCCTGGTGTTAAACATCTATCCCGGCCAGGAAATTCTAACCGGCCGTTTACCCGGTTCTATCAAACTCTTTGAAAACCCGGAATCGGAAACTCACCCCCTGACCATTGCCTTTTCACTAAGTGGTGAAGATTTTGAGGTTTTGATCGGCAGAAGCATGGAAGGCGTTCAATTGGCCTTTGTAGACGATAACTGGATGTCCAATTTCCACGGCAGGTTTATAAAAGAAGGCAAAACGGTTTTTTACATCGACGGGGTAGAAAACAGGCTGCCCACCAACCCGGGCCGCATCAATAACATCCCGGTGGGAAACTCGCGCATCGAACTCTTATCCGGGGCATTCCTCTTATTGGGGAGTACCATTTTTAAAATCAGGAAATATTTCGGTGACATCAGTTCGGTCGGCAAGGTAAAAGCGGCAACCGGCGGAGAAGGAAGTTAAACATGAAAAACCAACACAATCGATATGACAGGGCTGTTTTCGTGGAGTGGAACCAGGGACCCAGGGAATACCAGGAAGACTATTACGGTATCTTCGGTGAACCGGACAGGATCATAATGGTGATTGCCGATGGAATGGGCGGCCATTCGAATGGAGATGTTGTATCCCGCTGGACAGTAGAAGACCTGGTCGGTTCATTCAAAGAAAAAAAAGGAGAAGCGGAAGACATCTTTTTTGCGGCCATTAACCGGACGATTCAAGGCATAAAAGAATCGGGTAAGGACATGGGCGGTACGGTTGTCGCGGCAATCGTTGAAAAGGAAGCTGACAAATACAAACTAAGCTACACCTGGATGGGTGATTCACGAATATATGCGCTGGCAGGCCGGGAGAAACCCAGCGACAATGCCAAAAAAATCGGTGAGCTTGAAGATAAAGTACTCTGGTTGTTAACGGACGATGATACCTTTGTCTGGGGATTTTTCCTCAACAATGAGCTAACCATCGACCAGGTGACGCAGCATCCCAACAAAAATCAACTGGAATGTACCATTCATTCCAGGCAGACGAATGCCGGGGACATTGCGAAGAAACGCACCCGGACATTCTATTTAAATGAGGGGGACAAACTATTTATGTGTACGGACGGGATCTGGGAGACCTATGAAAAACAGGCGGATATTCTACCTCACTTAGACACCAACAATCCCCACGACCGAATATCAAAACATCTGAAAGAAGCTTTAAGCCGGGGGAAATTCAATGATAACGGCACATTTATCGCGGCGGAGATAAGCGATCGTTTATTTGATCAGAAAAATATGCCGGGCATCCGGG
>JAGLQA010000824.1 GCA_023137075.1 Candidatus Aminicenantota bacterium | reverse complement strand
CCCAAAAAGGCAAACCCGGTCTTGAAAGCAATGAAAGAGGAAGTGGCGCGTTCGATGCAAGTGTTGGGGGAAAAGGGGACACCGCCCCCCTATTTCCTCGGCTGCCGGATAACCGACCATTACCGGGTGAATATCAGCTCCGCTTACGGCTCACTGATGGATTGCTCCGAAAACCGGTCGCGTATCCTGGATGTGGATGTGCGGGTCGGCAGCCATCAATTAGATAACACCCACGCGATTCGGGGAAAATACGATTTTAATTTTTCTATGCCGGTGGAGATTAGCCTGGAAGATGACCCGGATGCTATAAAGAGTGTCATCTGGTTAGAGACAGACCGGAAATACAAAGCCGCGGTCGAAAAATTGATCCAGGTGAAGGCCAACAAAAGCGTCAGCGTCGAAGAAGAAGATCAATCGGATGATTTCTCAAAAGAAAAACCGCAAGCCTTCATGGAAGAGCTGAAACGTGTTTTTCCCGATATAACCGCCTGGAAAAAGCGCCTCAAGGAGTATTCGGCTCTTTTTAATTCCTATCCCGAAATCTTCGGGGCGCGGGTGTCGCTTAACGCCGACGCGGAGAACAAGTATTTTGTAGATAGTGAGGGGGCCTCACTGCAGCATGGTTATATCTTCTGGCGACTGAATCTTTTTGTTAGGACCAAAGCCGAAGACGGCATGGAACTTTATAAGAGCCGGATCTTCAATTCGCGAACCCTCGAAAAATTACCGGGGGATAAAACCATAAAGGCCGCTGTCCACCAGCTTGCAAAAGATGTATTGGCACTGCGAAAAGCACCGTTGATGGAACCCTTTACCGGTCCTGCCATTTTATCGGGCCAGGCCTCGGGTGTCTTTTTCCACGAGATTTTCGGCCACCGCATCGAAGGCCACCGCCAGAAGGATGAAAGCGACGGCCAGACTTTTACCAAAAAAGTCGGCAAGCAAATTTTGCCTACCCACATCTCGGTATACGACGATCCCACTTTGAAACAATACGGCGACACCGACTTGTACGGCTATTATCGTTATGATGATGAAGGGGTAAAACCGGAACGGGTGGAGGTGGTTAAAGATGGTATTTTGAAACATTTCCTGATGTCCCGTTCGCCGATAAAAGGATTTCCCCGGTCCAATGGCCACGGCCGCGCCCAGGCGGGACGTGCACCGGTCAGCCGCCAGGGCAACCTGATCATCGAGTCATCGAAAAGCGTGTCCCTGCAAAAATTACGCGCCAGGTTGATCGCCGAGTGTAAGGCCCAGGGGAAAGACTATGGGCTGTTGTTCGATGATGTGGCCGGCGGTTTCACCTTTACCGGCCGCTTTATTCCGCAGGCCTTTAATGTTATCCCCATAACGGTCTACCGGATTTACGTGGATGGCCGGCCCGATGAACTGGTTAGAGGGGTTGATTTGATCGGAACACCCCTGACCTCTTTCAGCAAAATAATCGCCTGCGGAGACAAATTCGAAGTTTTCAACGGTTTATGCGGGGCCGAATCGGGCGCCGTACCGGTATCCGCGGTTTCTCCGCCCGTTCTCACGACCCAAATCGAGGTGCAAAAAAAACATAAAGGCTCGGAAAAACCACCGGTACTGCCGCCGCCGGAAAGGAGGAAAAAATGAAAACAGGAAAACCGGCTGTCGCGCTTTTTCTTTTATCGCTTTTGCTTATTTACTCTCCCCTGAAGGGTGAAAAAAATGAGGACATTATCATAGAAGCCCTGACCGATGAATTGAATCGCTCCATGAAATTTCTGAAGATAAAAAACATGGAAAGACCCTATTATTTAGACTATACGATATTAGATAAATGGGTGTTGGAGATTGAGGCCGGTTTCGGTTCTCTAATCAGGTCCGAGGTATCGCAAGATCGCAGGTTGAACGTTAACCTGAGAGTGGGCAGTTACCAACTCGATAATACCGGTTTTTTAGACATGGACAGCATGTTCGCCGCTTTCGGCGGCATCCGGAATATTGTCCTGGAGGATGATTACAATGCCATCCGCCGTGAAGTATGGCTGGCCACGGATAAAGCATATAAGAACGCGTTGGAGCAATTAGCAGATAAACGGGCCTTCATTAAAAACAATGTTCAGGCGGATGAAATCCCCGACTTCTCTCAGGAAGAACCCATTCAACTGCCGGAACCCCGGGTTTTCCGGGAAATCGACCGGGTAAAGTGGGAAAAAACCGTAAAAAACCTCTCCGCGTTATTCCGCAAATTTCCTGCCATCAACGAGTCCGCGGTCAAATTGAAAGTTAAATTCGCTCACCGGTATTTTGTCAACAGCGAAGGCGCTGTTGTCCGGAAAGCGGAACCCCTCGTTTCCCTGGAAGCCCTTGCCTCTACCCAGGCAGCCGATGGCATGAAGCTGAAACACTATATCCCCTTTTATGCCACCGGAATTGAGGGTTTACCGGGGGAAAAGGATATAACCGCCGGCATCCGCAAAATGGCCGAAGAACTGACGGCATTAACAACGGCGCCGCTGTTGGACGAATACATCGGGCCTGTGCTTTTCAGCGGACAGGCTTCGGCGGAACTATTCGCCCAGGTGCTGGTCCCCCACCTTTCCGGGGAGCGGCCACCCTTATGTCCGGAGCCGCGGTTAGCCGAAAGGGTATTTACCGGGAAATTGACCCGGCGGATTAACCGCCGCGTGCTGCCACGAGAAATTTCGATCAGCGACGATCCCGGCCGCAGCAGGTTTAACAAGGAACCGCTTATCGGGTCATACCGGGTGGACGACCAGGGTGTAAGCGCGTCACCGGTCGAATTGGTTGAACGGGGCGTTTTAAAAACCCTTTTGATGTCCAGGCGTCCCTCGCGGGATATCTCAAACTCCAACGGGCATGCCCGGGCCGGTTTCGGCGGCATTACCGGTGTTCATATTGCCAACTTTTTTGTGACAACGGAAAAGGGAAAATCCTACCGGGAAATGAAAAAAGAGCTCCTGCAATTATGCCGGGACCAGCAATTACCTTCCGGGTTGATTATTAAGACCCTTGATAACCCGAGGATTACCGGTGTCGATCGGTCGGCTGCCTCCCTGTACATGAGACCGGACCCGAGAGCAACGCAGGTAACAAATCCCGTCCTGGTATACCGGGTCCATGTGAAAGATGGCCGGGAGGAATTGGTCAGGGGAATCACCTTCAGCGAGGTTAATTTGCGAAGTTTAAAAGACATCCTGGCCGTGGGGAATGATTATACGGTTCATCACAGGCTGTTCACGGGTGGTGGCATTGGCGGATTTTCCTTTGGCTTTTCGATGCGAGGCGGCAGCGAGATGGGCATTCCGGCATCTATTGTCGCCCCTTCCGTATTGGTTGAAGAGTTGGAATTTAAAAAAGCCGCGGAAACCAGGAAAACCCCTCCCCTGCTCATTCATCCCTTTTTCTCAAAATAGGAGGCTGTCCGAGGCTTCCCGATATTTTCGAGCTTTTCTTATTCTTTCTTTCGGCTAAAAAATTTTATAGTCATGACTATTATAGTTAAAACTATATAAATTCAAATTTCAACCCCAGGCTGAGAAAAAGATAAAGATTCCACAACTTTTGATGACTAAGTCAGCATCGAAATTTTAGGGGATAGGCTAAAACAATTCCAACCTTTGAGTTTTTCCTTTAAATATGTTATATAGGGGGTATGGAAGATGTATTAGAAAAACGTATCAGAATCCCGGACCTTTTGACTGGCCAAGAAGTGGTGTTTTTTTAGGAGAATAAAATGGCAAAGATAAACGTAAAGGGCAGGGATATCGCCTTATTCACAAAAAACGAAGAAGACTATATCTGCATTACGGATATTGCGAAATATAAAAATTCAGAGAGAACGGATGATTTGATAAGAAACTGGATAAGGAACAGGAATACTATTGAATTCTTAGGGATTTGGGAGCAAATGAACAATCCTAATTTTAAACCCGTCGAA
>JAGLQA010000823.1 GCA_023137075.1 Candidatus Aminicenantota bacterium | reverse complement strand
ATTCTAAAATATAGATCTACATGAGGTTCCATTCCTCAATATTTGTATTGCTGTTCGAAATACGGGACCCTCTAACGGTGAGGGGGGATATGTCAAACATGTTGGTCCTTACCGCCATGTAATGGCTTAATGATCTTTCAAATTACAGGGATTATTTTATATAATATCGCCTTAAACCGAAGGAAGAAATAATCTCCTGCTGCACCTGGGAAGTGCCTTCGATGATTTCCAATATTTTGGCTTCCCGGAACAACCGCTCCACCGGGTACCGGTTATAACAGCCGTTACCACCGTGGACTTGAACGGCATCTATAGAGATTTCCATGGCTATCTTCGATGTGAAGTACTTGGCGATGGTTGTTTCCATGACCGCATCCGCATCACCATCTCTTCTCATCCGGCCTGCTTTCAGGCACAGCGCCCGGCCGGCATGGACTTTGGTGACCGAATCACCGATAATGCCCTGGATCAATTGATAGGAGTAAATTTTCTTCCCGAACTGGGAACGCTTCCGTGAATAGGTTACCATGGCTTCCAGCGCCTCGAGGGCAATACCGATTCCTCCCCAGGCAATGCTGTATCGCCCATTGTCTAAGGCTGAATTAACTACATAAGAAAAACCGCTGCCTTCTTTAGTGATCACATTTTCCCGGGGGACTGCCACGTCTTTGAACTCGATTTCCGCGATATGGGCTGCGCGGCCGGCCAGCAAACCCTTAATCGGCGTGGTTGTGATTCCTGCGAGTTCTCTCTCCACGATAAAAGCGGTAATACCTTTCTCCCCATTGGCTATAACTAAGAACAGGTCGGCAATATTACCGCAGGTTATCCATTTTTTGCTGCCCGTAATGATGTATTGGTTTCCCTCTTCCCGGTAGGAGGTCTGCACACTCCCGGCATCGGTTCCCACTAAAGGCTCGGTGAGGGCAAAACAAGCAATTTTTTCTCCCGAGGCCATTTGCGGCAGCCACCTTTCTTTCTGTTCGCGATTGCCCCAGCGCACCAGTGTTTCACCCACGAGAGAGGTATGAACGGTCAGCAGGCCGCGGGTGGAGGAACAGGCTTTGCCGATTTCTTCGGTAAAGAGCCCGTAATATAAGGGATCGAGACCAAGGCCGCCCCATTCTTCAGGGAAACAGGCCGCTAAGTAACCCTTTTTTGCCATCCGGTCTATTAATTCCCGGGGGATGGCCTCCTTTTCCTCGAATTCGGCGGCAAAGGGTCGAATCTCATTGGCAGCAAATTCTTTCACCTCAGCCACTATCCTTTCCTGGGTTTCGATATCGCTCATCTTAGTCCCCTTTTTCACTTTTTTTTCTGTTGATGAATTCGACAATCCGCTCCACGGAATTGAAGTTGCTGATATCTAAATCGTCGTTTGACAACTCTATTCCCATGTCGTTTTCGATGTAATTAACCATTTTCATGGCAAATAGAGAATTGACAAATCCCATCTCAAAGATATTATCGCTGTCTTCAAATTCCGCTTCATCTTCGAACACAATTAAGTTGTTTTCGATGAATTTTCTAATTTTTTCTCTTAGTTCCATTTTATTTTAGTACTCCTAAATGATTTTAATGTCGATATAAGGGGGGAATGGTTGAATCATGGATAAATCATTCTCGAATAGCGTGTTCCCCTCATCATCGGAAGATACCTCTTTAAAATTGGCAAACTTGTAACTGACATACATTATGCGGTTGCGGTCGGTTTTCCTGAAATCGGCTCGTAGTTTTTTCCCGGCCTTTTTGGTTTCCTGCATAATATGGGAAAGCAATACTGTGCCCACCCCCCTGGCCATTACCCGGCAGGACATTAAAAGCAGCTTCAGGTGCCGGTATTCCTCGCCTGTCTCAATTAGTGCTAAGCCGATCTTGCCATAAGAACCGTATTTATCGGTGAGTTCACATACTAATAGTTTATGATTATCGGATAACCGGAAGGCATTTAATTCGTCATAATCATAGGTTCGCCCCGTGGCATTCAGTTGGTTGGTCCTGACCGTCAGCTCTTCCGCCCGCTTCAGGTCTTCTTCCTGGGCATCATGAATGAAAAAATGCATATTAAGAGAGGCCAGGAAGGTTTCTTCCGGGCCTTTGAACTCCTCCTGTTCGACCTTGCGTTTGATATCATCCATATACATTTTACGGCGTTTAACCGAATCCCGGGTGATAAACCGGGGATTAAGCCGGGGCAGGTCCGGTAGGTTTTTATATTCCGCGGCATCGATGGCGGTCACTTCGGGATGGACACTCTCTACTTCCTCCCGTTCAAAGGGCTGATCATCGACGAATAGAATGGTATCCATTCCGATATTGATATTCTCGCGGATCTTGGTTAGGGATGAAGACTTGGTATTCCAATGGATTTCCGGGTAGAGGAAATACTCTTCGATGCCAAGTTCTTTGAGTTTTTCCAGGGCATCTTCGTAGTTGTTCTTACTGGCAATGGTATGAAGTATGCCGCGGGAATCTAAGGCTTTAAAAACATCCACGATGCCCGGTTTCAATGTCACATCATCGTTTTCCGCCAGGGTACCGTTCCATATGGTATTATCTAAATCCCAGACCACAACTTTTATCTCTTTATC
>JAGLQA010000822.1 GCA_023137075.1 Candidatus Aminicenantota bacterium | reverse complement strand
AAGTTTTTGATTTATGTATAAAAAAGTAAAATACCCGCTTTAAATCCCACCCAATTTTTATATAAATTAAAAAATGAAGAATGGTAACTTTTTTTTACGAAGACTATGAATTAATAAAAAAAGCTCTAAGTCATTATTTTTTATCTATTTTTATAGGCTTAAAGGGCTGGAACAGGGAAAAACCGGATTCCGTTACGACCTTCTTGAATGCCTCGACATCCTTCTTGTAGAACTCGTTAAACTCCTTTAAAAACTCGTGAACCCGGATCTTAATCTTTTCATATTTAACCATTACGGCCTGGGAAACCGGTTTGTACGAGCTGCCCATACCATACATGACCATACGTACCTGGCGGCTCAAACCTGCCGAACGGTCGGAAATACCCTGGATTTCAGAGGTATCGGGAGTAATCTTATCAGCCAATTTCTTTAGTTTATTTTCCAGTTCACGGCCTGCTTTCATAAGCTTCATTGTCTTCGGGGAACGTTTTCCCATGGCATATTCGCGGATGGTTTTGATGAGTTTCTTCGTGTCGTTTACTTGCTGCTCCGCCTTGGATAGAGCAGTGGATAAATCCTGCACCGCTCCGGCCAGCTTGAAATTTTCTTTTAGGACTTCGGTGTCGATGTCTAAACGGGGATCGTTTTTGAGTTCGAAACTCCGGCTCATTTCCCGGTCTTCATATTTTATCTTGACCGTGTAGGTTCCGGGCAGCGCCGTCAAACCGCCGCGAAAACGCCTCCAAAAAGAGGATGCGCCGGCTTGCTGCCGGGCCCCGGTCTTGGGCGCATCATGGCGTAAATCCCAGTATACCCGGTTGATCCCTTTCGTTTCGGTTCCGTCTAAGCTGCGAACCTTTTTACCGCTGCTGTCGAGAATCGTTATTTTTACATTTGTTTTGCCCATGGGCCCCATCCTGCCACCGCCGAAACGTCTCATCATGCTCATGCGACGTCTCATCATTTCACTGCTCCGGGCCGCCGTTTCGTCTTCTTCTCCCGGTTGTTTCGCTTTCTTCTTGGAGGGAATGAGATGATAGGTGAAATAAGCGCCGCCGGTTTTGTTCGAGGCGGAAAAGGATGCGTCTCCCGGACTCAAATAGGAACTCATCCGGCCGCGGCGGAAATGGTGGGCATTGTGAACTTTGAATAGATGGAGTTTCTTCTTGACCACTTCATCCGATATTTCCCGCAGCGGTGAGATATCGTCGATAATGTAAGCCGAACGGCCGTGGGTGCCGATGATTAAATCGTGTTCCCGGGGATGGATGCCTAAGTCGCGAACCGGCGCCGTGGGCAAGCCGTGGGTCCATTTCATCCACTCCAGGCCCCCGTTAAAACTGACAAATAAGCCGAATTCGGTCCCCACAAAAAGCAGGTCTTTTTTGACCGGATCCTGGCGGATGACATGGCAAAAGCCGTCGACAGCCGATGTGACCAGACTCTTCCAGGTTTTGCCGAAATCGTAGGTGGCATAGATATAGGGTGTCCAGTTTGAGCGCCTGTGATCGTCAAATACGACGAATGCGGTGCCCGCATCAAACCGGGATGCCTCGACATGAGTCACAAAGGTACCCGCCGGTACCTGCCGGTTTTTCTTTTTACCTTTATTGATTGCCCGCGAAACCAATTCCCAGTTTTCCCCTCCGTCCCGGGTTAATTGCACGTTTCCGTCATCCGTGCCGACCCAGATGACTCCTTTTTGCACCGGGCTGGGAGCAATACACAGGATGGCGGTATGGTTTTCCGCATTGGTGACATCCAGCGTTAAACCGCCGCTCTCTTTTTGTTTTTGTTTTTCCGGGTCATTGGTGCTCAAGTCGGGACTGATAATCTCCCAGGTAAGGCCCTTATCTTTACTGCGGTGCACAAACTGGCTGCCGAGATAAATCGCTGCCGGTTCGAAGGGGTCGATGGCGAACCCGGCATTCCAGTTGTAGCGATGCTTCACACCCGATTCCGTAGGCACGATATTCTGGCTGAGACCGGTTTTCAAATTAAAATAATAGAGATTGCCCCCCTGGGACATGCCGTAACCGCACAGGCTGTCTTCAGGGTCGGCTTCGGTATCGAAACCGTCACCGCCGCCTACGGATTTCCACAGGTAATCGTAAAGATTTCTCTCAATGAGAGAATAGGCGGGGCCGCGCCAGGAACCGTTGTCCTGCAACCCGCCATAGACATTATAGGGTAATTCCATGTCGTAACCGATGTGGTAAAATTGGGCCAGGGGCAGATTTTCAACAAAACGCCAATTCTTTCCCCGGTCATTGGAAATGACAATTCCCCCGTCATTACCCACGATCATATATTCCCCGTCGGGGTGAATCCACATGGCATGATAATCGGAATGCGCCTGCCCCCAGGTTGCCCGGTTCCCAAAGGTCTTACCGCCATCTTCACTGTATTTAAATTGTGACTGCAGCATGTAGAGAATATTCTCATTCCGCGGATTTACCCAGATGCGGCTGTAGTAAAAAGGCCTGTTGCTGATGTCCTTTTCCGTGTTTACCGTTCTCCAGGTAAAACCGCCATCTTCCGAACGGAGCAGCGCGTTCTTTTTGGCTTCGACTAAAGCGTAAACGATTTCCGGCTTATTGGTTGAAAAAGCAATCCCGATCCGGCCCAAGTCACCTTTGGGTAATCCTTCTTTGTGGGTCAATTTTTTCCAGTTTTTACCGGCATCAACGGTGATATAGAGTCCGCTGCCCGGCCCACCGGACCTGAAAAACCAGGGCCAACGGCGGTGTTCCCACATGGCGGCAATCAATTTGTTCGGATTACCGGGCGCCATGGCAAGATCGGCCGCACCGGTTTTTTGATCCACATATAGAATCTTTTTCCAGGTTTTACCACCGTCGGTGGTTTTAAACACCCCACGTTCCGGGTTTTCGCCCCAGGTGGTCCCCATGGCAGCCACGTAAGCCACATCCGGGTTTTCCTGGTCCAACCGGATGGCGGAAATCTTTTCAGTTTTTTCAAGGCCTAAGTTAATCCAGGTTTTGCCGCCGTCTAAGGATTTAAAAACACCTCTGCCCACGCCGCAGCTATTCCTGGGGTTGGCCTCACCGGTTCCGACCCAGACGATTTTGGGATTTTTCTGATAAATCGCAACCGCACCTATAGAGGAACAGTTCTGTTCGTCGAATATGGGTTTCCAGGTGACACCGCCATTTTTCGATTTCCACACGCCTCCGGTAGCTGTTCCGGCATATATAATATTCCCGTTTTCTTGAACGGCATCGATATCCGAGATGCGGCCGCTCATGTTGGCGGGACCGATAAGTCGAGCTTTGAGTATGGAGAAAACCTCGGAATCGATCTTGCCGAATAAATGACCGGCTGCCAACAACAGTACTATGCTCATAAAAAAAATAACTATATTTCTTGAAAAATGTTTCATTAAGCCTCCTTCGGTATTTTTGTCAAACTATTTTTTTTGCGATTCGCCTATTTTTTTTTTGCCGCACTCCACTGCAAGGGGGATTTCTTTTCGTTGTTTCGTTCGACCACCATCTCTCCTTTCATCGTATCCCCATCGATAACGCCTGTATATTTAAAAAGGGCAG
>JAGLQA010000821.1 GCA_023137075.1 Candidatus Aminicenantota bacterium | reverse complement strand
CTGCCGGATGCGGGAGTCGGAGCGGCCCATAGTAGCGAAGAAGCGGGGTAATGCCTGTGGAGCAAAGGGGCCGTACTTCAGTCGCGTTTCCAACGAAGAAAGGAGAACCGCTTGAGCATAAAACGCTCCACTACGGAAAAGCTGCCCGCCGGTTTCAAACCGGAGCCGGGTATACCTTTGAGACTCTCCCTTCTTAGATGGAAACTTTACCATAAGGCCAAGCAGGAGCCGAAATTTCGTTTCTACACGTTGTATGACCGGGTATGCCGCCGAGATGTGCTTGAGGCAGCCTATAAGAAAACCCGGTTAAACAAGGGCAGCGCGGGCGTAGATGGTGTAACCTTCGATTCGATAGATGCATCCGATACAGGAGCATCGGGTTTTATCGATGAGATTGAACAGAGCCTCAAAACCCACGGCTATCGCCCGAAACCGGTAAGTCGCACCTATGTGCCAAAACCAAACGGTAAGTTACGCCCCCTGGGCATACCCTGTATCTGTGACCGGGTAGTTCAGGGAGCAGTACTGCTGATATTGGAACCGATATTTGAAGCAGATTTCACGGAATATTCGCATGGATTCCGCCCCAAAAGAAACGCTCACGGAGCATTGAAACAGATACGTGGAAACCTGGAATCAGGAAGAGTACAGGTATACGATGCAGATTTGAGCAGTTACTTCGACACAATAGACCACGAGCTACTGATGAAAATGTTGAAAGAGAGAATAGCAGATCGTGCTGTGCTGAAACTGATACGCATGTGGCTGAAAAGCCCGATAATAGAAAAGGATAAAGACGGAAAGAAGAGAATAACCAAACCCAGGCGAGGCACCCCACAAGGTGGTGTCATATCTCCCTTACTCTCAAACTTATATCTGCATAAATTTGATCGGTCATTCTCCCGGGCGGAGGATTCCCCCTATCGATTTGCAAATGCACGACTGGTACGCTACGCAGATGATTTTGTGGTAATGGCACGATACATAGGGAAACGTATAACCGACTGGATAGAGGGAACTCTTGAAGGAGAACTCCGGTTAGCGATTAACCGCGAAAAGACGGCGGTGATAAAAGTAAATGAGCCTGGTAAGTCATTGGATTTTCTTGGTTTTACCATGAAATACGATAAGGACTTACATGGTCGTCCCGACAGTTATTTGAATGTAACCCCATCAAGGAAGTCGATAAAACGGATAAAGGAAAAGATCAAGCAGCGGACATCGAGCGGATATAAGCACACGTTGAAAGGAACGATTGAAGATGTAAACAAAGTAACCAGGGGATGGAAGAACTATTTTAGTTATGGCTATCCTCGGAAAGACTTTAGGGATATAAACCACTATATGCGGTGCAGGTTCAAATGCTTTTTGAGACATCGAAGCCAACGGAGGAGCAACCCTTTCAGAGATGGTGTCAGTCTATACTCTGGTTTAAGAGAAAGAGGATTGATCTATCTTTGACTGCGATACCGGGCTAAACTGTGTCTGCCTTATAGAGAAGACTGTCGGAGAGCCGTGTACGGGAAATCTGTACGCACGGTTCGACGAGGGGAGTGGGCTAAACCCCCGCTCCTACTCTACTGTTTTTCCGTGGCTAAAAAATAGCTCGCAGTAATCTTAGTGCTTTTATCTAAAAATTAGTAGAATTTCTATATTAATAAAAGGTGGGTTGACATTAGCGGGACAAAATCATAAAATTGGGAACTATGGATAATGAAATATCTTCTAAATCGGTTATTTTAAGTGCTTTAGTGGCCAACCTCTTTATTGCGGTTCTCAAATTGGTGGTCGCCCTGTTAACCGCATCCACGGCCATGCTGGCCGAAGCGGTACACTCCTCTGCCGACACCTGCAACCAGGTATTCCTGTTAATCGGCATACGCAAGGGAAAAAAAGAACCTGATAGTTTACACCCCTTCGGTTTTTCCGGGGAACTCTATTTCTGGTCTTTTATCGTTGCCATCATGTTATTTACCGTCGGTGCGGTATTTTCGATATACGTAGGCATCCACAAATTGCTGCACCCCCATCCGCTGAAAAATATAACCTACGCCTTTATCGTACTATTTCTTTCTCTTATTGCCGAAGGGTTTGCCTTTTACCGGGCCTTTAAAAAAGTGAACCGGGAGAGAAAGGGAACAAAAATAGTGGAATATTTACGAAAAACCAAAAAGTCGGAATTGATCGTTGTGTTTTTAGAGGACTGGGCGGCAATCACCGGCCTGTGCACGGCCATTATCCTGCTTTATGTTCAACACATCACCGGCGTATTGATTTTTGACGGCATCGCGTCGATCATTATCGGGTTAATTCTTGCGGTGGTGGCCTTTTTCTTAGGCAGCGAAACCAGGTCGCTGCTTCTGGGTGAGAGTGCTTCCCAGGCCCTTATAAAACAAATCGAAACCATATTCGCCGAAGAGGAAAGCATAAACAAGGTGATTTATATCAAGTCCCTGCAGTTGGGACCGGATAATGTGCTGCTGGCAGCCAATGTGGAATTTAACCACCGCCTGAGTTTCTTGGAAATAAGCAATTTAATAAACGGTATCGAAAAAGAAATCCGCACCAAACACCCGGATGTCCGGTCGATCTTCATCGAACCTGATATTGTAAAATAAAAGAAGGGAACCGCAGATTACACCGAGCGATCGGCGACCGCAGCCAAAAAGAGCCCACAGATTACCCAGATTAGCACAAATTTTCTATTAATCAATATGTAGGGGCTTGATTTATCAAGCCCGATTTTCGGCAATTGGCCCGTAATGATTTGGATTGGATGAATTGACAACCGGGTTTCTTAAAAAACCCTGGCCAGGCGTAATTCGCAGAAAGCGGCGGGAAAGGCGAGGCCGAAATTACACAACACTTGGGGATGGATTTCTCCCAGACGGGCCCATAGGTTGTTCTCCATAGTCACTTCGGCGCAGCGGCCGTCGATAAAGGTGGGATGAGCCAGGGCACGGTATTCGCCCTTGAGACCCAACTCCCTTAAGACCGAATCTAAGACCGCGCGAACTTCCGCATACCCGGCCTCCGGCCCGATAAGAGCGAAAGCTAAGTGGCGGTACTCGTTGATACCGGTTTCGCTTTCGGGATTCAAGAAGGTGACGGGCCCAATCTCGAAAATCTTCTGGGGCACCGCTTTTTTCTTATTTTTCTCGAAGGCTTCCATAATGCCGGTCATTAAATGGGATCTCACCACCCGCTGGTTAACGGTTTTGGGATTGTCCACCCGGACATAGGATTCGTCCGCTTCCATTCCCAACCGTTTGAAGTGGCTTTCTTCAGACTGCAGGTTCAGGCTCATCACTTCGCTGAATCCCAACCCGCTCATCACACTGCGCACTAAGTTGGCAATCACCTCTTCCGGCCGTTCCCGGCCCACCGTCATGGTGGGCACCAATTCCATTTGCACGTTATCCACGCCGTAACCGATGAGGGCGTCCTCGAATACATCAACTTCGTGACGGATATCGCTGCGAAAAGCCGGGTATTGAACCATAAACCTATCGTCATCTTTTTGTGCCGGAAGCACATCCAGGCGCATCTTCTTGATGCAGTGGGTAAATTCGTCGCGGGTGAAATCGATTCCCAACCAATTTGCCGCGCCCCGGAAGCTGACTTCGATCTGCCGGGGAGACAGGTCCGGCGTGGTCAACGAACGGTCCGGGTAATCGATGGTCACGGTTTTTAATTTCCCGCCCATGTCGGGGAGGGTACAGGCCAGGATGTTCAAGGCATCGCTTACCGCGTGCTCACCGGTGCCGGTTACATCGATAAAGAGACGGGAGGTGCCGAGCTTGCAGCGGGTTTCATCGCTGTTGATGATAGGCGGCATGGAAAGGGTCAAACCCTTCGAATCTATGAGTAAAGGGTACCGGGGCAGTTTTTTAAGTAAATGCGCGTAAGCCATACCCTTGGGATGGCTTTCCAGGATTTCCGCCGGTGTCATTTCCCGGTCCGGCCTGGTCAGGGGATGGAATTTAAAACCTGTGGGCGTCACGCTTTTATAAATAATGGGGGGCGCTATGGTGTCTAAGTCGTAAATACCGATGGATGCCAGTTTACGGTCTCGGCCGATCCCCCAATGCAGGTTCTCCTGGAGTTTCATCAACTCTAACAGGACGGAATAATCCAGGGGAGGAATATCGGCAGCCAAACAAACGATATAAGGACGAATCTCCAGTACCGAGGGATCGACTTTCACCCGTATATCACTCTCTTCACAGGTGAACAGCGGCAGGCCCACTTCCAATTCCAGGAAGCCTTTTAAGGCCCGGCAGAGACCGGCCACATCGAACAGGTCCGGGCGGTCCGCCAGCAGGTCGATCCGTATGACCGAATCCGAGGCAAACTTCTCGAACCCTTTTTCCTCTTCCTCATGGCCGCAGAAACCGCACCGGTTGACCGGATCCTCTCTTGCCAATTTATCATTTAAGGCATCGCAAGAGGGGCAGCGGTAAAGGTTGATGTCCACGGCATCTTCCACATCGCATCCTAATTGTCTAATCGCTTCCATGATCTCGTTCATGGGATGCGCTTTTCCTAACAGGTTGTTTAATTGTTTTACACTGTAGCTTACTATTGGCATAGGGCAATCTCTTTTGTTTCGTCTAAATCACTCCAGTAAAGGTTCCGGATATCTTTAATATTGTAACGCATCATGGCCAGGCGTTCCAAACCTAAGCCCCAGGCCAGTACCGGCACATCGCAGCCGAAGGGACGGGTCACTTCGGGCCGGAAAATCCCGGAACCGCCAAGTTCCAACCACTTATTTTTGGATTCCATAAAGCCGGAAACTTCGATACTGGGTTCGGTGTAAGGAAAGAAGTCGGGCTTAAATTTTACCTTCTTAAAACCCATCTTGGAGTAAAATTCCTTTAACGTGCCCAACAGGCTGGCCAGGTTGGCGTGTTCATCTATAATAATGCCGTCTACCTG
>JAGLQA010000820.1 GCA_023137075.1 Candidatus Aminicenantota bacterium | reverse complement strand
GTGAGACTTTTTCCCACCCCGGGGAGATTGATCACATTCCGGTCAGTCGCTAAGAACGGCAGGTTTTCGGATTCCCTGATAGCCGCAATATTATCGATGATTTTTTCGGTTTCGTCGAAGAATTTTTTTTTTGTCTCGTGGTATTTTTCGGGGATAGCGCCGAAGATTTTTTCCTCCATCATTTCCTGGACGGTCCTGGAATTGGGAGCAAAACTATGTTTATTTTCCCGATAACCTTTGACGGTAAAGGTATAATAGGACAGGACACCGACTTCGTTAAGAACCTGTCTTAATTTGGCGGAATGTCCCCGTCTTGAAGCAGCAGCCGTAAAAACGAGCTGGTTCGTGACCATCCAGCCTGCAGACAGCAGCCTTTTTACAGCTTCCCGGGATTCGGGGGTAACCTCCAAAGGAGATTCGAAATGGGTCTGGATGACAAATTGTTTTATTCCGATTCTCCCGGCTTTTTCTTTAAAGTCGGCCAGGATTTTTACCAATTCCGGGGTAACTCGCTGGGGGAGGTAAGCCAGGAGGCGGGTTCCTAATCTTACCCGTAACATCTCCGCGTATTTTTCCCCTTCCTCTCTATTTTTATTTGCATTTTTTTTCGAATTCGCCATATGGTAAACTGCGTTCAGTATTTTTTTGAGCGAACTGTCGGAACTCATAAAGGCATCACCACCGGTAATCAAAATATCGCGAAGCTGCGAGTCTTTTTCAAAATACTTCATCAACCGGGTCAATTTTTGCGTCCAGGTTTCATGGGGTTTCAACTGATCCAGGTCGAAGTTTAGGTGGCCGCTTTGAAAGACGTACATTCTCTGGCAGGTAGAGCAAAGTCCGCCGCAGGCCCGGCCCATGGAATCGGGGATTAAAATGGCCACATGGGGATAGCGGCGGTGGATATTGTGGCGGGTTGGAAGAATCCAACCGGCCGCATTGGGTTTCCCCGGTTTGACTTCATCCTCTTTTTCCCAGGCGATAATATTTCCGAACTCTTCGACAAGTTCGCGGCTGTAAATTACGTAATCCCTGATAGCGAGATCTGCCCCGATGGCAAATTTCGGGGTATGAATCTGCAATAGGGAGAGGTAGTAGGGATTCACAAAGAATGGTATACCTGTTTTTTGGGCTTCGTACAGTATATCCATAGTGTCCGGATCGAGAGAATATCCCAGCATGCGGTTCAAAAGTTCCGGGGAACGCACGGCGAATTCATAGTGAAAGGCCCGGTCATTCCACCAGTTAAGGGCTTTGAAAAATTTTTCCTTCTGGGAGATGCCGGCTTTGAAACTGAATTTTATATCGCTGATTTCACCGCGGTCTATCAACTCGATAATGATTTTGAGGATTCTATTGCGGTTTCCCGCCCGCAGTTTGATGATTCGGGGATCGAGCCCGGTGGGATACCGTTCCATCCAGGCATCGATTTCCTCTCTTTTGGGTAATTTTCGCAAGCTTTTCCCGGTGAACTGGCGAAACAGATGCAGCATATCCTTGAAGAAGTAAGGCCCGGTTCGGCCGATTCCCCGGTTAATTGCCAGCCGCAGCAGCTTTAGAGGATTACTTTTTATGATTTCGCCGCGCCGGTTGAGGTCGGGAAACTCCCGGCCCGCGTTTTCGATGTAATCGAGCAGTCGTATGGCAGCGTAATCCCGCCATTTTAGGATTTTAAAAAGTTTGGATTTTTGCTCATGATCTTTGCTTTCATAATATTTGAGCACATTGGGGTGTGATTTGATCTGATCCAGAACCCAATCCCGAATGCCCTGGCGGGCGTCGGTTCCGCTCTTTGCCTCGCGCATAATCTTCGCGAGCCTTGGATTTTCTATTAAAAGTCTGTTTAAAAGTTTTTGCGACTTAACGTCGATCGCAATTCTATCGTCATTTTTAGCTGCATACATAAGATATGTCCTCCTTTTATCAAGCTTAAACGGGGCAGTTATCGCCCTTTTAAATTAAATGGTCGCAGTGAGGAATTCTAATTAATTAATTCCTGTCATATCTCTTGAGGAATATTCGCAAGGCAGCAACATTTTCATGTCGAAAAAAATTGTTTATTTAATAGCCTGTTTCCTCACATTTATTATAGCATAAATACAATAAAGATTTCAACAAAAAAAAATTTCCATAAAAGTTTTAATTTTCGGGGAGAATTTCAAGATTACGAATACTCCGAAGGAAAGGTTTTAGAATTGCCGGTTGTGGTTCCTGTTACTTGACAATTGGAGTGTTTTATACTATTGTACACATATAGAAAAAACGATTTTCCTGAGGAGTAAAAATAACCGGGAATGAAAAATCTGCTAATGAAAAAAATCTTTATAAGACTTACGGTAATTGTCCTGGCAGTCTTATTCACTTTCTTAATATTGGAAATTGCTCTCCGGGCGGTTTATAAATTCCGCTTCCCGCCCAAAAAAAAATCCGCTTTTTCCGCCGTTACTACAACCTACAGATTGTCCGCCGGCAAGGGTCTGGTTTACGAATTAAAACCGGGTTCGGGATTTGAAATCAAAAAACGGGGATTGTCAATTAGAATAAACAACTCTGGTTTCCGTGACCAAAACTATTCCCCGGCAAAAAGCGATAAAAAGAGGATAATATTCATTGGGGATTCCATCACTTACGGCTGGGGCTTGAATCTTCAGGAAACCTATCACAAACAATTGGAAGCTCTGTTCCGGGCAAAAAAAGAAGCCACAGAAGTAATGGGAATGGGAGTTGTTGGCTACAACACAGTGCAGGAATACTATCTGACCAGGGAAAAAGCCCTGGAATTCAACCCAGATATAGTTGTTTTACAAATCTGCCCCAACGATTTCCAGCGCACCCTGGGAATAAAAAAAAAGCAAAAAGGCAAGAGTTTCCGCCTGATTGCCTATCATGATATTGCTATCCCCTATATTCTAGGCAAAGGGTCTTTTTCCCGTTTTCTTATGCGTAATTCCCATCTTTATAAATTTCTCAACCTGAAAATAGACGGATTTTTAAAAAAATTGAATAAAGACCATGAAGCGGATGAGTATTTCCTGCTGGGTGAGGATGAAGCTTTTTTACATCTGGAAAAGATCAAAAATTTACTCGATAAAGAGGGAATAAAATTCGCGGCGGTTATTTTTCCTCAAAAAAACAAAAAACAAGGTTATAGATACAGGACGCTGCATAAAAAAATCGCCCTCTTCCTGAATAGACTGAAAGTGCCCTTCATAGATCTTTACGAATCCTTGAATGCAAAGTCAGCGGGAAATTTATGGATGGATAATATTCATCCTAACAAAAATGGTAACCGGATAGCGGCCCT
>JAGLQA010000082.1 GCA_023137075.1 Candidatus Aminicenantota bacterium | reverse complement strand
TTGCCCACAATTTTTTTTATAGAACCAAAAATTAGGAAAAATCAAAAACATATTGTTAAAGATGATGCGAAGAGGTTTGTTAAATTTTTAGAACAGGTTGCTCAAACATAATATTTGTTGACAATCCCGGTTTGAGAGAAAAGCGCTTAAAGGAAATACATAAAAAATATGGTTTGAAATCGGCTGAAAAAGGCAGGTTTAAAAATCGAATATTTCTTTCTAATATTGACATTTTGAAACAGGAATGGTAATTATTCTACAGGATGACAAATAAAAAAGAAATTAATTTTAGATTAGATAAAGGCCAGATCGAATGCCTGGATGATGTAATGATAGAAGTATACAGGAATAAAAGTCCGATGGAAAGGATAAAAATTGCTTCGGAAATGTGGGAATCGGCCCGGCAGCAAATAAGCGCCATACTTCGTTCGCTGCACCCTGATTGGCAAGAAGTCCAAATTAATAAAGAAGTTATAAAAAGACTCTCTCATGAAAATCTATGATTTTCTGAAAAAAATCTCCCGGTGTTTCAATCGATTGAATATTCCATATTTTGTCACCGGTTCGGTTGCTTCTATTGCTTACGGGGAATCTCGTTTTACAAATGATATAGATATTGTTTCGGATATAAAAATAGAGAATGTGCCAAACATATTAGAATGTTTTCCGGAAGAAGAGTATTATATCAGCGAAGAATCCATAAGAAATGCAATATATTACCGTTCTCAATTTAATATTATTCATCCTGCCTCGGGGCTAAAGGTTGATGTGATAATAAAAAAAAAGAGTGAGTTTGATGATACACGTTTTTCAAGAATCATAAATTTCAAGCTGGATGATTTGGGAGTGAATTTTTCTTCTCCGGAAGATGTGATCCTGAAGAAGATGGAATATTATAAAGAAGGAGGCTCTGAAAAGCATCTGCGGGATATAATAGGAATGATTAAAATTTCCGAAGAGCTTATCAATTTTAAATATATTGAATCATGGGTATCAAGATTATATATTGATGAAATTTGGGCTGCAATTAAAGACCGTTTAGAAACAAGAAAGGATTAAGATATAAAAGATCGCTTTCCTGTTTTGGGAATCGGTTTCTTAAATATTGCTATTTTGTGGTTTTTCTTTTAAAATACTGCTTGTGGAAAAAATATTTTATTTCTGCTTTTTTCGGGACCATCACGGGATATAGACTGAGTTGTAAATGAAACGAAACGGTTATTGGCTCTATTTGTTGTTATTCCTTATTTTTTCGCTCCTGTGCGCGGATAATACCGTTAAAGAACTGCAAAAAAAATTAACGAGCGCATCGGGGAAAGAGAAAATCGCAATATTAAATAAATTAGCCTTTTCCTATTTGTCCGACTCACCGCAAAAAGCCATTGATACTGCTGAGCGAGCAGTTGAACTATCGGAAAAATTGAACTTCCCCGCGGGCGAAGCTGCCGCTCTAAACAATATCGTTTCCGGCTATATAAAATTATGGAAAAATGAAAAAGCCTTGCCCCCTGCCCGGAAAGCACTGACTATCTACGAGAAAATAGCGGATAAAAAGGGTATGGCTGCGTCTTTAAAACGAATCGGAATTATTTACCGGAATTTAAATGATTTGCAAAAGGGATTGGATTACTACTTAAAACTATTGCCTATCGAGCGAGAACTGGGCAACAAAAGCGGTGAAGCCGCGGCCTTGGGCAATATCGGTATTTTCTATGCTAACTTAGGGACTTCCCACAAGGCACTGCGGTATTACCGGGAGGCTGCGGAAAAATTTGAAGAGATCGGCAATAAGAGGGGAGTGGCAGCTTCCCTGAACAACATAGGGGTGATTTATTGGGAATTAGGCGATTATGACCGGGCTTTAGAAAGCCACTTACAATCTCTTAGAATCGAGGAGGAGACCGGCAATAAACTCGGTATGGCCAATAACCGCAATAGTATCGGTAATGTTTACAGTAAATTGGAAAAATTCGATAAAGCCCTGGTTTACTACCGGGAAGCGTTGATACTTTTCAAAGAACTCGGGAATAAAAGACGTGAAGCCATCTGCTTGAGTAATATCGGCACTTTCTATGAGGATACGGGTAACAACGAAAAGGCACTGGAATACTACCGAAAATCCTTAGAAATTGGGGAAGAGATCGATGATAAAAGGGGAATTTCTATTTCGTTGAACAATATGGGAGTTGTTTATAGAAATCTTGGTGAGTACGAGAAGGCTTTATCATACTATATAAAATCTTTGAAAATCGATGAGGAGGGTGGGGATAAGCATAGCGCCGCCCTATCGTTTCAAAATATCGGCGAGATTTATATAAAACTTAAACAATACGCTGCGGCGCAATCTTACTTTGAACAAAGCTTAAAAATAGCGAAGGAGCTGAAGATCAAAGACTTGACGAGCGATATCTATCAAAATTGGTCTGAACTATTTGCCCTGAAAAAGGAATTCAAGAAAGCGTACGAATGCTTCAAAATGTATACCGAAGTGAATGATGAAATTCTCAATAAAGAGTCCAATGATAGAATTGCCGAATTGCAATCAAAATATGAAACCGGAAAAAAAGAGCGGGAGATCATCCTATTGCAGAAGAATAATGAACTTCTAATAAAAGATAATAAAATCCGGGG
>JAGLQA010000819.1 GCA_023137075.1 Candidatus Aminicenantota bacterium | reverse complement strand
TTTTAATATCAAAAAAAATGCCGGTATTAAATAACCCGGCATTTCAAATGGAGTTAAATTAGTGAATGCGTAGGGCGTTGAACATTGACAGGAACACAAAGGGGGTTTTCTATACTCTCATTTCGACGGCGAATCAAATAAAACCGGTCTGGATTTTACAATATCCGGCACTTGCACGCTTCAGCAAATATTTTATTATGTTTTGTATTTTGCGATGTTGATGTGCTCCGGGCTTTATAAAATTAGAAAAATGAAACAAAAAAATTTTAAAAATTAACAAACATGGAGGTTAGTTAAATGAAAATTTTAAAAAGAATCATTATTCTTTCAGTGAGTCTACTCCTGGTATTTTCTCTAATTGGAGACAATAACCAGAATCTGTCAATAGAGCAGATGCGTGAGGTAATCAAGGCTAAAGGGCTTCCCTTTACCGTGGCTCCGAACGATGTTATCAATGTTCCCTTAAAGTATCTCTGTGGTTTAGTGGAACCCCCGAATTGGAGAGATAAGGGTAAATTTGACGGCGGTATCCAGAAAGGAGCCAAGTTGCCCACCAGCTTCGACTGGAGGGACACATCAGGCATCGTTAACCCTATAAAAAACCAGGGTTCCTGCGGTTCCTGCTGGGCCTTCGGCACCCTCGGTTCCTATGAAGGCACCGTGGCCGTAGCTGGCGGCGGATTAAGCAACCTGTCCGAGGAATGGATGTTAGACTGCAACAGCTTAGGCTATGACTGCGGCGGCGGTTGGTGGGCCTTTAGCGAACTGTACGATGGCGCCCCGCTGACCAGTTGCTATCCCTATGTGGGCAGCGCCGGTTCCTGCAACACCAGTTGCACCAAATACCATCCCATGGATGCCTGGTATTATGTCGGCTCCTCCAGCAGTGTGCCCAGCACGGATGATATCAAAAACGCCATGTACAATTACGGTCCCATTGCCGCGGCCGTACATGTAGATTCTTACTTCCAGGGTTACGACAGCGGTATTTTCACCAACACCTCCTCCGCCCAGTGTAACCATGCCATCGTTTTAGTCGGTTGGGACGACAGCGGCGGCTACTGGATTCTCAGGAACTCCTGGGCCACCAGTTGGGGTGAAAGCGGCTACATGAGAATCGCTTACGGCGCCAACAGCGTGGGTTATGCTGCGGCTTACGGTATTCCCGAAAACATCGCGCCCCAGCCCCCGGTTGCCAACTTCTCAGGCAGTCCGACCACCGTAGTAGTGGGCAACAGTGTGAGTTTCAGCGACCTCTCCACCAACAACCCCACCTCCTGGAGCTGGACCTTTGAAGGCGGCACCCCCTCTTCCAGCACCGCTCAAAACCCGACCGTCACTTACAATACAATCGGCGCCTATAATGTGTCCCTGACCGCCACCAACGCGGCCGGCAGCGACGGCGAAACCAAAATCGACTACATCACGGTACAGGAAGTTATCATCGAATATTGTACCTCCTCCGGGACCAACCAGAATTACGAATACATCGCCGGCGTGCAGGTTGCCAACTTGAATAACGGCTCAGGAGCCTCCCCTTACTCCAATTTTACCTCGTACACCGCCAACTTAACCGCCGGGGCATCCGCATCCGTATCCTTAACCCCCGGATTTGTCGGCAGTTCCTACACCGAATACTGGAAAATCTGGATCGACTACAACTGTGACGGCGATTTCAGCGACAGCGGCGAAGAGGTATTCGCAGGGTCCGGCAGTTCTACTGTTTCCGGCAGCTTCAATGTGCCTTCAGGCCTCAATTGTGTAACCCGCATGAGGGTATCCATGAGTTACAGCACCTATCCACCGATATGCGGCACCTTTACCTACGGCGAAGTGGAAGACTACACCGTCGATATCTCCGCAGGCACCGTGTATCCCCCGGTAGCCAACTTCACCGCCAATGACACCACCGTGGAAGAGGGCGATAGCGTCAGCTTCACCGATCAGAGCACCAATAATCCCACCTCCTGGTCCTGGACCTTTGAGGGCGGCACACCTTCCGGCTCCACGGCGCAGAATCCAAGCGTCACCTATAATACGGCCGGAACCTATGACGTCAGCTTAACCGCCACCAACTCCGCGGGCAGCGATGGCGAAACCAAAACCAATTATATTACCGTATCCGCAGCACCGACTACCGGCACCGTGGGTAACACCACCATATTCGGCAGCACCTCCACCAGCGCCTACCGTCGCGCCATGCCGTTCACCATGCCTGAAAACGGTACAATCACCAGCGTGACCATGTACCACACCGCCGGCAGCGGCAGCATGATCCTGGCTGTATACGAAGGCTCCAGCACACCGACGAACCGGTTAGCCATAACGCCGACCACCACGATCAGCGGCAGCACCGGCTGGCAGACCATCAACCTGAGCAGTTCCGTGTATGTTTCCAGCGGCACGACGGTCTGGTTGGCCTGGGTATATCAAACTAACCCGGGAATTCGTTATCAGACCGGCAGCCCCGGCAGGTATCAATCAACTTCGACCTGGTCAGGCGGCATGCCCGATCCTTTCGGCAGCGGCTCACAATCCAACTATCTCTACTCGATCTACGCCACCTATAACAAATAAGCAGCGTCTATCGGTAATTTTGATAGATATAAAAAGAGAGGGGCTTCTCAGCCCCTCTTTTTTTTTATGGGGAGAAAAGGGGGTAAATAATTTACTCCGAACCTTGGCTTCATCCCTTGGCTTGTTAGCATTCGGCAAAAAAATATTTTTTTCATCCACAGCTATTGACAAAAGCCCTGAATAAGGTATATATTGCCAGGTTACAGGCTAAAAAGCTTTTTTAGGAAACAAAAAAACAATGAGTAGAAAGATAGGTGCTTTAAGCTTGGGGATTGTTATGCTGCTGGTCGCCATCAATATCAGTGGACAATATTTTTACAATTTGTTGTATATTGATTAGTTTAATAAAAACCTAACGAATAATAGACTGCAATATTGCCGTCTATTTAGTAGTTAGTTGCTAAAAAAAAAGGAGTTATATATGAGAAAAGTCCTTCTCACTACGGAGTATGAACCTGTGTACAGCCTCCAAATGGCAGATGGTAAATTGATGGACCTCTGCGATGGTAATTTTATCGTATCTCATCAAGATGAGCTTCTCGCCTTATCTTCAAATCGAAAAAAAAAGTTAAGCCTTCATCTAATGGCTGCAAACATGGGAGTTCCGGTAAAAGTACTGGAGCATCCAACGAAGAAGTTATTCATTCGAACAATAAAAGAAAATAACTTTGATGATATTGGATTCTCAACTATCGTACCTTCACTTGAAAAAGTGGAAGAAATGATAAAAATATGCCGGAAGTTTTCACCGACAAGCCGGATTATTATTGGAGGGCATGGTGTTGACCATGAAAAAGCCAGGAATATTGGTGCAGATATCATCTGTCGGGGAGATGGGATTTCTTTCATGCAAAAACTTATGGGTACTGAGACTAAAGGTTTTCATCACCCCGCTCTACCTTTCCGGCATACCTTGAAATCATTAAGGAGAATCCCATACAGTAATAAGTTAGCGGAAGAATCCCTGGTTATTTTATGTGGTGTAGGTTGTCCAATGGGTTGTGAATATTGCCCCGCAACATCTTTTTATGACAGAAAACGTTTTTCATTCATGGATGGTCCTTCTCTCGTGGAGACTATCTTGCGATTAAAAGAGAAGCATCCAAAAGCGAATTTTTTTCTGTGGGATCAAGACTTTCTATTAGATAAAAAAAGGGCAATTTATTTCGGACAAGCAATACAAACCTATAATAGTAAGTGTACTAATGAAGAAGATATTATTACCTGGGCGACGCAAGCTAGTATAAAGACAATATCAAGCTTTGATTACGATGAACTTTTTGACTACGGCTGCAGATTTCTAGCCATAGGCGTAGAGAATTCAGAAGAGCTTTGGGAGAAAAGAAAAGGAGAAGAACCCCACAAGTTATTCAGGAAACTTCATGAGAGAGGGATTGGTTCCTTTGCCTTTTTTATTATCGGATGGGAAAACCACGACACCCAACGAACATATGAGGAGGTGAATTATTTACTTTCTCTTGATCCTACAATAAATCATTTTACTCTTTTAACACCGGAGCCTGGAACAGCCTTTTATAAAGAACTAAAAGAACAAAATCGATTATTGGATTTGCCTCCTCGCTGTTTCAATTATGGCACTTTACTATTTAAACATCCCTTAATTACTTCAGAGGAAGCAAAAGCCGCTTTCACCCATGCGTACAAGAGTGGAACCAAAAAACTTGGTGCCACTATCTTAAGAGTACTAAAAATAAAATTTTATGGTTATAGATATGCAACTAATCGTTTTGGGGCTGATAGTGTTACAGCGTTAGCATTCAAAAATGAGATTCGGGGCATGCTTCCTATCCTCTATCTAATTCCATTTTATTACCCTAAGGGTGAATCCAAACGTTTATGTATGAATTTGAGAAAAGAAGCAAAATTATTAGACATGAAGTTGGATTTAAAGACCTGTATTAAATCCCTGATACTTAATGTGATATTCAGTTATAAAAAAATATTGTGGAGCCTGTTTGGTGTTCCATTGGAAAAATGGAAGCAATCGGAATATAATTACCCTAACCAACAATAGAGGAAAGCTCCATAGTAAAAACTTTTATAGAAAATACAATTAGAATAAAACAAGAAGAGGACCTGGAGCCAATGAGTCTTGAAACTTATTATAGTCGGATAGAGGAATCCGAACAAGCCCTGGAAAGAGGTGAGGTGATTACCCAAGATGAATTGAGAAAAGAAATCAAGACGTGGGAAAAAACATAACGGAAATTCTCTGGACAAGTACTGCAAAAAAAGATTCAACACCATCCCCTATCCCTGAGCCCGTCACTTTCTAATCTCATTTATCCGGTTTTTTTGAGGAAATACAGGATACAGGTGAGATTATTTACAAAAAAGGTTACTTTGTCGTGAAATTCTGCCATTTTCCGGCAGAATATTTTTCGACAACTCTGTAAACAGTTTAATATAGAGTGTTTACAGAGAAAAATTTTTTTCTTAACTTTTAAAACTTTGGTTCTACAAAAAAATTTGTGGGCAAAGTTGGTTCGCTTATTGGGGGCTAT
>JAGLQA010000818.1 GCA_023137075.1 Candidatus Aminicenantota bacterium | reverse complement strand
ACCATCTTGAAGGATATAGAGGAAAATAAAAAAAAGAGACAGGAGTAGCTTAAGATTTTTGGAAACAAATGTGCGCGGTGTATGACTTTTGGTCTTTTTCCCCAAACGATTTCTCTTGCGTTCTCGACGCTTTTGGGAATTCTCATATAACTTTGGAAGCGATGACAATTTTATATAAACCTGGCCATGAAAAATATCTCTCGAAATTACTATCACAACTGCCTTTTGCCCATCTTATTTTAAAAAATGGGGGACAAACGCAGAGCGTCTATCCTAATTTTCCACCTTAATTTGTGGAAAGCGGAGGAACGCTCCTTTTGGTCGCGTCCTATTTCTAATCTCACACCTTAATTAGTGTGAGATTGAATTCCGACTACAGCCTACAAAAACAATAAAAATCAAGATGGATATATTATTAAAAACTTCCAAAATTAGAATTGCTGTTATTGTTAGAAAAAACTTGAATTAAACTGAAAAATATATTACTCTTCTATTTAAATACCGAATCTATGATATAGGAGGAAAAATGTATCCTGTTATCGAATGGAAAAATGATAAGGTCTTGATGATCGATCAGAGAATTCTCCCGCTCCGGGAAGAATTTATCGAACACTCCACCTATGAAGAGGTGGCAAAAAGCATTAAGGATATGGTGATTCGCGGCGCCCCGGCCATCGGTGTCGCGGCCGCAATGGGCATCGCCTTAGGGATTCTCAAGAGCGGGGATAATGTGGAGGAAGCCTTTAAAAAAATTGTCGATACCATCTCTTCCACCCGCCCCACGGCCGTGAACTTGTTCTGGGCCGTTGAACGAATGAAAAAACTTTTTGCCATGTTTAAAGATGATCCGCCCTTGTTGAAGCAAAAGATGGTGGAGGAGGCTTTAACTATAGACCGGGAAGATGTGGAGATTAATAAGAAAATCGGCCAAAATGGCCAGGTACTCTTTAAATCGGGACAAACCGTTTTAACCCACTGCAATGCCGGGGCCCTGGCCACGGCCGGTTACGGCACGGCCTTAGGCGTAATTAGGGCGGCGGTGGCCAACGGAAAAAAGATAGAGGTGGTCGCGGATGAGACCCGGCCATATCTGCAGGGTGCCCGGTTAACGGTCTGGGAATTACAGCGAGACAATATCCCCGTCAAATTGATAACCGACAATATGGCAGGCCACCTGATGTCGAAAGGGATAATTGATGCCGTAATAGTCGGGGCGGACCGTATTGCCGGCAACGGGGATGTGGCCAACAAGATCGGCACCTATTCCGTGGCCATACTGGCCGATTACCATAACATTCCTTTTTATGTGGCGGCGCCTGTATCGACCATCGATTTTTCGATCGAAACCGGGAAAGAAATCCCCATCGAAGAACGGAGCAAAGAGGAGGTTACGAATTTTATGAACCAGCGTACCGCGAGACCGGAGACAGAGGTCTACAACCCGGCCTTTGATGTCACGCCCCACCACCTGGTAGCTGCCATCATAACAGAGGAAAAAATACTCTATCCCGGCTATAAAGATGAGATCGAAAAATTAAAAACCCTCTTTGAGTAAGGGTTGGGTGGGTCACGCTTTATTAAGTTTGTATTTTTCCAGGATTTCGTTGAGGCCCATCTTGTAAACACTGCCGACGGGAATGTTTTTTCCCTTAATCCTGACATGGCTGCCGCCGACCTGTTCGATTTTATTAACAGCAGCGATATAACTTTTGTGGGTTCGAACAAAACGATGGGGCGGCAAACTCTTTTCCACGGCGCTCATCCTTTTCGAAACAATGATCATCCTATCATCAAAAAAGACCTTGATATAGTTACCGCAGCCTTCTATATAATCGATCTGCGCAAAGTGTATTTTATGATTGATCTTATCCGATTTTAAGAAGATAAAATCAGCCCCGGCTTCTTCCCCGGCCGCCGCATTCTTCGTACCGGTATTCAGCATTTTTATGACCTTATTTACTGCCTTTAAGAATCTCTCGAAAGAGACCGGCTTGAGCAAATAATCGATTACCGAATATTCGTAACCTTCCAGGGCATATTCCGCATAGGCAGTCGTAATAATGACAGCCGGGGGATCGGACAGGGTTTTCAGAAAGTCCATACCGGTGAGCTCAGGCATTTTTATATCGAGAAAAATTAAATCAACCTTATTCCGGTGTAAAAAAACCGCCGCCTCTAAGGCGTTATTACATTTTTTCACCAACTCTATGGAAGTTAACGAGGTTATATATTTCTCCAGCACACGCTGGGCCAGGGGTTCATCCTCCACGATGATACATTTTATCCTTTCTTTCATAATGTGATCTCCAGGCAAACCTTAAAGGTTTTGTCTTTTTCCTTTATCCTTAACCGGTGCCCTTGAGGATAAAGTAGCTCGAGTCTTCGTTTCACATTTTTCAATCCCGATTTTGTGGATGGGGATTTGTTCCCGGTTCCGCTATCCGGGGGCAGGTTGTTTTTCACGGTAAAGGTCAGCTTTTCATTCGTCACCTTCAGTTCGATGGTAACAACAAAATCGCCCACTGCGCCGACGCCGTGTTTAAAACTGTTTTCAACAAAAGGAATCAGCAGCATCGGGGCAATCGCCTTTCCCGACAAATCTCCCGTTACACCTATTTTGATGGAACAATCCTCCCGCAAGCGCAACCTCTCTAAAGATATATAATTCTCCAAAAATTCCCATTCCTGTGCCAATTCAACGGTCTCTTCTTTTGAGATTTCGAGCATATACGCAATCAGATCCCGGAATTTCCGGGTCATTTCCGGCAGTTTCTCGGAAGCATCCAGGCTGAGAGAATAGAGGTTATTTAAGGTATTAAAGAAAAAATGTGGATTCACCTGTGATTTTAAGAGGTTCAGTTCGGATTGGAGGTGCCGGGCCTTTATCTCCTGCAGCCGGACACGCTGTTTAAAACCATCTTTCACGGTTTTTATGGCTGTGGCAATAACCACCGCAAATATAAGTTCCAGCACCCATTGAAAAAAAACCGCTTTATGTTCAAACAAAGTGGAAAAAATATATGTATATAAACCGGAAGTGACCCCGATGAGAATGGCTGTCGACAAGAAGTAGCGGATGAACCGTTTCTTAAACCACCGGTCCAGGAAAAAAAAGTGGGGATAGGTGGGAAGTGTCAGGGCAAAAAAAAAGCAGAAGTCATAGACCCGGTCTCCGGTAAACACGGCGGTTTCTCCCCAGGGGAAAAAGATGAGGAAAAAGAGGAAAATCCAGGTATAGATGTACCAGGCCGGCCTGGTGTTAAAAATTCCTGGAGTTCTCCGGCTTGCACTCGAGGAATGGACGGGTGGCTCAAAAGATTGCGGTTTCGGTTTTTTCAGCAGTTGTCTCATGTATCCCGAGAGCTGTAAAATCAATTCGGGTGTCTTTCCCGACTTGTTCACACTCAGGGTATGTAGCACGGAAAGCTCATGCAGCACAAAATCCGGGCTTATTTTTCTCTTTAATATATTCACCTCTCCCTCAAGTTGACGGGTCTCTCTTTCACGGGAGCGGAGTGTTTGTCTTAAATCGTTCTTCAAAAACTTCAATGCCGTCGTAACAACCAGGAAAATAAGCACACGAATGTAATAGGCCAGGATTTTATTTTTGTCGTTAAAAATTACGCGCAGCAAAAGGAAATTTAAGCTGCCGGAAAAAATAAGAATTCCCATAGCGGTAAAAATGTAAGCCAGGTACTTTTTTTTGTTGAAGAATTTTTTCAGGATAAAAAAATGGGAATAAACCGGGAGAGCCTGCAGCAGGGAATATAACGAGGCAAAACCTAAGGAATACCCGGTGCTGCTAATCATCCTCATTAAGATAAAAATGCCTGCGAATATAACCCCCCAGAAATAGTAATGATAGGCAGTTCGTTTATTTAGAATATTTAATAGCGTTTTTTTTCGCGGCATAACGTTCATAATTAGAATATACTCAAAAAAAAGTAGAAATCAAGGATTTTATGATGAAAAGCAGGATTTTCATGACCAACTCACTTCATCACGACCCCGGCCTATTTCGTCATTTTTTTAAGTATATTGGTCATTTCCGGGTTGACTTACCACTAATTCGACATTATATTAGGGCATTAAAGGAGGCAGCATGATTAAAAAAATGATTTACTTGTTGGTTTTGTTACTGGTTTTGTCCTGCCTATTAAAGTCAAAACAGGCGGCCGTTTTGCCGGAACTGCAAAAACCGGGGACTATCGTGGTAGATAAAGACCAAATCTTTATTAATGATGGGGCGACCGTTTATATTTACTCCTCAAAAGACTTCAAGCTGCAAACAAAGTTTGGCGAAAGAGGAGAAGGCCCCGGTGAATTCAAGACCCACCCCATTATCCACCGCGGCGGTGTGGGACTAAGCATCCACCCCGACTATATCCTGGTCAGCAGTATCACCCGGGTAACCTTCTTCACCCGCGGTGGAAAGTACCTGAGAGGTGTCTCAACCCGGTCCATCTTAGGGCAGTTTACTCCATTGGGGGAGAAATTTGTCGGCACCGGTATTGCCCAGGACAGCAGCGGAGATTACTACACGGCAAATATTTATGATGAAAACTTCGAGAAAGAGAAAGAGGTATTCCGCGAGAAAGGGATAGGTAGAAAGAAGAAACTGAACGCCGTGGCCATGCTTAAATTTCCTCAATTATGCGTTTGCGATAATAAAATTTTCGTTAACAGCGATGACGGAGTGATACATGTATTTGACGCAGCCGGGGAGAAACGTTCCGCCATCGAGTTGGGAATGGAAAAGGTCAAAGTAACGTCTGAGAGGAAAAAAAGGTACGATGATTTTTACAAAACCGATATGCGATTCAAGCCGCGGTATGAAGACTTAAAACAGATCGCCGAATACCCGGAATACTTCCCGGCTATACGAAATTATTTAGCGGCGGATAAGAAGATATACGTGGTTACCTACCGGGAGCAGGATGAAAAAAAGGAGTTGCTGACCCTCGATTTAGAGGGAAATCTTTTGAAAAAAACTTTTGTTTCCCTCAAGGATATGAACGTGCTCGAGCTTTTCCCCTATACCATCCATAAGGGAACCATTTATCAACTTATCGAGAACCCGGAAAGCGAAGAGTGGGAACTCCACACCTTAGAAATAGACTAATGGAAAAAATAGAAGGGCCGGTGGGGGATCGGTCTCGCACCGGGTTTGAATTTATCACCGGCCAATACGAGATGGCATATAATTTGTAATTTTCACCGAGCTCATTTCAACATAAATCGATATAAATAATCGATTTACTCTTTGCAAATGTCGGAACCGGGATTTTCAAAATTTAAGGATTACCGGTTGTTATCTTTTTTTCTGCAATTTGCATGTTCAACTCTCCTGCCATTTTCGTGAAGTTTTTCCTCCTTCTTTTTGCGGCGGTAGACCTGGAAACCGGCTTTGGCAAGGAAAACAGGCATATTCCTGACAGGGTTCCTGTCCTTATCTTTTTCCTCTTCAGGTAGTTCGTCCCAGGGGACCAGGACAGGACTTATCTTTCTTTTTACATCTTCATCAGCTCCATATCTCCAACCATCCTTTATGCGTTCTTCCATAAAGTGTTCATGCTCCGTTTTGGCCATCAGTTCGACTTCTTCATGAGTGAATTCAATCGGATCTGTCTTCAATCCACTTGCCGGTACGATGTGACAACCAATGGTTGCCAGTTTTACTCCCAGGAAGTCGGCCTGACGCCGGTTTGAATCCTTATATCCTTCAGGTAGTTCATCCCAGTATACTAAAGATGCCTTACTTCTAAATCTTTCCCCTTTTGCTAATTGATCCCTTAAATATTCCTGGTGAATAAATCGGGCCAGAATTTCATGGGTGCCCATAAGTAAGAGTTCCGGCTTAAGAACTCTATCGAGGAGACCAAAAACCTGTATGTTGGCAAAACCATGCGAATCGC
>JAGLQA010000817.1 GCA_023137075.1 Candidatus Aminicenantota bacterium | reverse complement strand
AAAAAAAACCAACTGTAGGGAAATTTTTTATTGACATTTATTCCGATGAGATGTATATTATAAATGAGATAAAAATTGGAGGCGGTTATCAAAACTTTGTTAATGAAGTATATCAAAGACGAGAGAGAGCTTTTACGAGAAGGCGGGAAGTTTGAGAGAATCATTAATCGACACCGATATTCAAGAATTAAAAATCTCAAAATAGAAAACTGGAGTGAGTAAGATAATTCAAAATAAATAATTGGTCAATACCGCCATGTAATGGCATAAATAAAAAATTTATGCAACTTTTTTTATAATTAATGCATCTCTATAAT
The DNA here is from genome assembly GCA_023137075.1 of Candidatus Aminicenantota bacterium. Taxonomy (GTDB): domain Bacteria; phylum Acidobacteriota; class Aminicenantia; order UBA2199; family UBA2199; genus JAGLQA01. The sequence continues at coordinate 2,169 of JAGLQA010000817.1, read as the reverse complement.
ATGTGTGAGCAATGAATGAAAGTGCTAATCGATAGTTTGAAAAAAAAAGATGAAACTGCCTTAAAAAAGGTGATGACTATGTATAAAAACCAGATTTTAAACTATTTGAATGTGATGCTGGGCGATAGGGAACTGGCTGAAGAGCTGACCCAGGACACCTTCGTCAAAGTATACTTTAAGGCCGGGTCCCTGAGAACCGAAAATCTAAAAGCCTGGATATTCAAGATAGCTACCAACTTAGCACGCTCCGAATTCAGGAAACGAAAAATCAAAACACTGCTTTCGCTTTCAGACATAAACGCTTCCCACGTCGCCTATGAGCCGGCTGTGGGGAATGATATTATACTGGAACAAATGCTCTCCTTGCTGCCGGATAAATACCGTGTCCCATTAGTTATGAAAGAGTTGAATAACTTCTCTTTCGAAGAGATGGCGGATATCCTGAAAAAACCGGTGGGCACTGTGAAATCATTGGTTTTTCGCGGCCGGCAGAAGATCAAACATCAATTCGCCTTACAGGATGGAGGAACATATGGATGAAATGAACCATGCTTTTAAAGCATTTAAAAATAGCACCCGTCGCGAGACCTTCGTCGTGGGCACAGAATTCGAGGAACAGGTGTTTGCGAAGATCAAACGAAAAAAAACGGTCCGGAAACATATTACCGCCGCAATTGTGGGTTTCTCCCTGGCAGGCTTCCTGTTTCTCGCACAAAGTGTTATTTTCCATGAAAACCCGGTTGAAAATAAGCAGATCATTGCTCACGGGGAATCGACTCAAATAGAGGAGATCCCGCTAATGGAGGATGTGATTTTCACATCCTCCGACTCGCAAAACGATTATGCCATTGAACAGGTGGTTTATCATTCGGATGATGATACCATTTAGGAGAAAAGAATGAAAAAATTAATCATCATAATATTTATAATATTTATCCTGTTTTCCACGGTTAAAGCGGAGGATTCGATAAATGCCTTAGAAAGAGAAATAAAGGGAATCCTGGAAAAAGTATCGCCTTCGATTGTGAAGGTGGTTTCCCGGAATCACAGAAAATATTACGCCACCGGTATCGTTCTTGACAAGAGCCATATTATTACCAATACCATCATTACAAAATACCCCTATAAAAGCATCTATATCAGGTCGGCCAGTGGTGAAAAATACCCGGCGGAGATCGCGGGCAAAGACCATAAATCATCGATTTTGATATTGAAAATCGGGAAAAATAACTTAACGCCCATCAAACAGGCCGGTTCCTATGAAGTCGGAGATTGGATCGCCCTTGTGGGCGCATTCTACAATAAATTCCCCGCTATCAACCAGGGCATTCTAAGCAGCGCTTCCGAAGACGAAGTCATTCTCAACGCGCCGGTGGTTCCCGGGATTTCGGGTGGGGCGGTGGTCAATAAAAAAGGTGAGCTCATCGGGGTGATTCGCGGCCGGTTCGGGTTTGTCCTGGAGCCTGACTACACCTTTAAAGATCATTCCGGGGAGATTTTAGTGAGAAGCCCCCGTTCGAGAAGCAAAGCATTGTGCATAGCGGTTCCCATAAAAAAAGTGATCCGCCTGGCCGGTGATTTGATCAAATACGGGAAAGTAAGAAGCGGCTGGTTGGGGGTTTCGATCGATTTTATCGATGACAGGGTAAAGGTTTCAAAAGTTGTGCCCGGTTCCCCGGCTGAAAAAGGCGGACTCCGCATCGGAGATATCCTGTTGTCAATCGATGAACAAACCATCGAAACCCCGGATGATGTGGTAAAAGTGGTAAAATCTCTCAGACCGGGGCAAAAATCGAAAATCAAAATCAAGCGAGATAATCAGAAGAAAATTATTGCCGCCACCATAGGCGAGGCAAAAGTGAAGGATTACCGGTTTTCATTTTTTAGTGCACCGGATTATAATTATTCCTATTCTGTCCCGGGGCAGAGGATTACCGTACCGGAAAAATGGGAATCCATTCCAAAGCTGGAAAACTTCATATTCAATATTTCCGGTTCCCGGGCCCTTGGCGTCGATGCGCTGACCTTGACCCCGGAATTGGCAAAAGAATTTTCGGTCAAGGAGGGTTTCGGTTTATTGATCGCAAAGGTATACGAAAAAAGCGCGGCTGAAAAAGCAGGGCTGCGAGTCGCCGATATCCTTATAGAGATTAATAATCAAAAGGTCAA
>JAGLQA010000816.1 GCA_023137075.1 Candidatus Aminicenantota bacterium | reverse complement strand
TCACCTCTCGCTGAGTCCCGCTCTTATAAGTTACATCGAAGAGATGAATAAACGCTGGTTTGAATTCCTAAATGAGATCGAGAATGTATACGTGATCGATTTTACCCGTTTAGGAGAATTATATGACATCGAGAAGATTTTCGATCCGCTGATGGATAAGGAAGGCCATCTACCCTTTAGTAATGAATTTTATGCTGCCATGGGTACCATAATATCCAGGAAGATATGGGCATTACATAACCAGGCATTCAAAGTGATCGCTCTGGACTGCGATAATACGTTGTGGAAAGGAATCTGCGGAGAAGACGGTGCCCTGGGGGTACGGGTAGAACCACCCTACATAGAGCTGCAGAAGTTTATGCTGCGCAGGTATAATGAAGGTATGCTGCTGACTCTGTGCAGTAAGAATAATGAAGCGGATGTCTGGGAAGTCTTTGAAAATAATCCCCGCATGATACTGAAGAAAGAGCATTTTGCGGATTGGAAAATGAATTGGAGCCCCAAATCCCTGAATCTCAAGGAATTGGCTGAAGAATTAAACCTCGGTTTAGACAGCTTTATATTTATTGATGACAGTCCTATCGAGTGTTCCGAAGTAATGACCAATAGACCCGAGGTTCTAACCCTGCAGCTTCCCGCTAATCCCGCGGCCATTCCCCTGTTCTTACGACATGTGTGGGCCTTCGATAAATTGGTCGTCACCGGCGAAGACAGGCTGCGCACCGGAATGTACCGGGCCGAAAAGAGACGCAAAGAATCGGAAAAAGAATCCTTAAACCTAAAGGATTTTCTGACTGGCCTCGAACTCAAAATCAACATGAACCCGATGAACAGCGAACAGGTAAAAAGGGTTTCCCAGCTAACCCTCAGGACAAATCAATTTAACCTGAGCACTATCCGCAGGGAAGAAGGTGAGATAGCCGCTTTATCCGCCGGCAGGAACTCTACCTGTTGGGTGATAGAAGTAAGCGATCGCTTCGGCGATTATGGCCTGGTGGGAGTAGTAATTACAAAGGAAGAGGAAGTAGGCGAAAACTTATTTATCGATACCTTCCTGCTCAGTTGCAGAGTACTCGGCAGAGGAGTGGAAGAGATAATCTTAGTAGGGCTGAAAAAATACTGCCTGGAAAAGAATTTCACGAGGTTAACAGCGGATTTTTACCCCACCGAAAAGAACAAACCCTTCCTGGATTTTTTAAAGAAAAGCTGGTTGAAACAGCAAGAAAAAGACGGGCATATTTCCTATGTGCTGCCCATCGAGAATATAGCCGGAACTGTCGAATTTGCCGAATTATATTTCCGGGATACCTTCAAAAAGGAACCCATCCCGGAACACCGGGAAGATGAACCTTTCATCCTGGATCATATCGCGGTTGCCGTAGAAGACCTGGAACGGGCCGCAGCTTATTACCGGGCTGTAGGGTATACTTGTGGGGAAATCAGCCATGACCCGTTACAGGAATCGAAATTAATGATGTGTCATAAACCCGGCTGCGATGCCGTCGAATTGGTGGCTGCCATTAACGACAAATCTCCAACCAGGCGAATAACGGATAAAAACGGTGATACCCCATATCATCTATGTTACCGGGTAAGAGACGTTGAATCCTTCCTTGAGAACCTGGAAAAAAAAGATATATCCTGTGAAGTAATAAGCGATTTAAAGCCGGCAAAATTATTAAATTCCGCAAAAGTTATGTTTATCCAGGTGAAACATGTAGGCTTGATCGAGTTACTTGAAGACAAGCGGGAACTCAGCGCAGGAGATGGAAAAGTTCATGACAATTCTATCCGTTATGTAGCAGCAGATCCCGGGCCGGCACTTGATTTTTTTGGTTCTATAAAATAATT
>JAGLQA010000815.1 GCA_023137075.1 Candidatus Aminicenantota bacterium | reverse complement strand
CAGGTCCAATATTTTTCTCGAACCCACCATCATATATTTACCGATCCCGGGGATAACCTTGAATATGGATTGAATCACCTCTTTCAAACGGATATAGGGGCGGCCGGAGGCAAGATAATTCAAATATTTCGCGATTCCGCCCACGTTCGGCGAAATCGACATCTTGTTATCGTTAAGCACGATAATCATCCGCTTTTTAACCTGGCCGATATGATTCAACGCTTCTAAAGCCACCCCGCCGGTCAAGGCGCCATCTCCTATGACGGGGACGATATGAAAACCGGCCCCCTGCTTATCCCTGGCGATGGCCATACCGGAAGCAAAGGCAAGCGAGGTAGAGGCATGACCGGTATTTAAGGCATCGTGTTCACTTTCGAAAATATCGGGAAATCCCACTAATCCGCCCTTTTTCCGGATAGTAAATATCTTATCTTTTCTCCCGGTTAAGATTTTGTGGGTGTAACATTGATGACCCACATCCCATATAATCCTGTCTTCTGGAGTATTGAATACCTTATGAAGCGCAATGGTCAAATCAACCACTCCTAAGTTTGAAGAGAGATGCCCGCCATTCCGCGATACCACTTTTATAATTAAATCCCGTATCTCCCGGGACAAGATGCCTAACTCCTTAAAAGAAAGTTTCTTTACATCATCGGGTGAATTCACCCGTTCAAGCGTTCCCATTACTTTCTCCTGTAAACCATTCTTCCAATCAGGTTAAGGAAGGGCGGATGTTCGATTTTCACTTCTTTTAACAATTCAAGGGTTTTCTTAAAGGACTTATCTATTTCCTCTTTTACAAAATCTTTCCCGAAATACAAAATCGAATTCGGACTCAAGTTTACTTCATCTTTCTGCAATTTTTTCCCCACCAACTTTTCATCACCCTCGATATCGAGCAGGTCATCGGCCATCTGGAAAGCGGTGCCGATAGTCAGTCCCGCCTGGGCCAGGAGTTCTTTCTCTTTTTTATCCATCCCGACGATTTCCGCTGCCGACAGTAGTGTCGCCTTGATAAACTCGGCCGTTTTTTTCCGGTGGATCGTCATGATTTCATCTTTGTTACCCTTAAATTCAAGATCGATCGCCTGGCCCCCGGCCATGCCCTCTTTGCCGATGCCCTCGGTCAATATCCTGATAATATTGACAGTCTTTTCCGGGTGAATTCGTGCTTTTGAGATTCGTTCAAAAGCAGCCGTCAGCAAGGTATCGCCGGCCAACAATGCAATCGCCTCATTAAATTTCTTATGTACGGTCGGCATACCCCTCCGGTAATCATCGTCATCCATGGCCGGCAGGTCGTCATGGATCAGGGAATAGGTATGAATATATTCGACGGCGCAGGCAATGTCCATGAATTGCAGCTGATCCGTATCAAAGGCGTCGATCAGGGATAAAAAGAGCAGTGGGCGCAGCCGTTTACCCTTCACAGACAGGGCATAATGAATCGCGCGATCGAGAATTCCTTGCTCACAATCGAATCCCTCTAACAAGGAACCATTCACTTTATTGGTCAGGTTATCAAAATATTCAATCATGTCTTCTTTATTTTGCACTAAAATTTATAACCCATTTTTAGCAAAAAAGCAATGAAACAAACCAAAAAAAAGAATTAATAGGAAAAAGGATCCCAAAAGATTTTTCCAGGCATGTGCGAAATTGATGGAATAAGCCCCGGGTGTTGGAATATTTAGGTCATTCATGATATAATCGGTTTTAATTTTTTTTCTTAAATTAGCAAGGAATCGTAATAGATGAGAGAATTATTAGAAAAAGCGAGCCATTTCAGGAAAGAGTTCGGTGATTTGTACGGTGTCATCGATTTAACGTCCCTTCTCAACAAAATCACCGATAAAATAAGACACTACTTAAATTGCCGGGAAGCATCCATATTTCTTTACAACTCCAAACGGGAAGAATTGTCCTTTGAAACCGCTACCGGGGAAAGGCAGAACGATTTGAAAAAAATCGTCTTGAAGAAGCGGGAAGGGGTCGTGGGCTGGGTTGCCGATTCTGAAAAACGGTTGATCATCAACGATTGTGAAAAGGATCCCCGGTTCAGTTCCAAGACCGATCGTATGACAGACTTTAAAACCGGTTCCATCCTGGCTGTGCCCGTGCTGATGGATAAAAACCTCTTAGGTGTCCTGGAGGCGATCAACAAAACTGACGGGACCTTCTGTGAAGACGACGCGGAACTGCTCGACTACATCGCCGGTATCATTGCCATACCTCTGCAAAACGCCATGTACTTCAAAAAAATGAAGGAGGAAGCAAAGGAGAAGGATCAGTTTATCGAGTTGGCCAAAACCATTTCCCATGCCTTCGACTTAGATGAAGTCTTTAAAGCCTTAAAAGAAATTCTCAGCGAATTAGTCAATCCCATCGAGATAAACGTACTGGTCGAATCCCATGGCAAAGTATACCGGTTGATTTCGGACGAAACCGATTCCTCTCCCCAGGAGAGCCTGGATGAAACCGTTATAAATAAACAGCAGGTGGTTTTCCCCTTGCGGACCAGTAAGAAGAGGTTGGGTTTACTGGAAGTGAAAGTGGAGGAACAAATCCCCGAGGAAATGTTGTCTTTAATAAGAGGGATATCGGTGTTTGCGGCCATCTCGATTGAAAAATTCGAAATGGCCACCCAGATGATCGAGAAAGAAAAGATCGAAAAAGAGCTGCAGATTGCCAAAGAGATCCAGCAGTCCTTCCTGATAAATGAGAAAGTCGATATAAAAGGGGTGGA
>JAGLQA010000814.1 GCA_023137075.1 Candidatus Aminicenantota bacterium | reverse complement strand
GTCAAATTGGACGGCGAAAAAACCATTTTTACGATTAACGACATTTCCGGCCATGGTATCCCGGCATCGCTTTTGATGTCCATATTCCGCACCAACTTTACCTACCGGATCAAGAAAGATAAGGATATGCGAACTACCCTCACTCACCTGAACAATTTAATTGCCGAAACCACGGATGCCAACCTTTATGTCACCTCCTTTACCTGCCGGTACGACGCGAAAGAGAGATCCTTAGTATATTTAAATGCCGGTCACAATCCCCCTTTTTTATTCCGGAAGAACAACGTGATCGAGTTAAAAGAAGGGAACCTCACGGTCGGGATGTTCCCAGATGTTTCCTACACCACCGCTGAGATCGCTGTCAGGAAAAAAGACCTGCTCGTTCTCTATACCGATGGATTGATCGAGGCTGAGAACACCGCCGGGTACCAGTTTTCCTATGACCGGTTCAAGGAATTTTTTCAGGCAAACAAGCACTTAGACGTTGAAGTTTTGAGAGAGAAATTGATCGCCGAGCTACGGAAGTTTGTAGGCAAGGACGATTTTGAAGACGACATAACCTTTATCATCATCAAATTCCTTTGAGGAGAAGAGTTACCTTGTTATGAAATCCTGCCATTTTCCGGCAGAATATTTTCTTCAACTCCCTTCGTGTAACGAAGCGGCAGTTCATGATTGAGCGAAACAAGAATGGCCGCTGGAACTTTTGCAAAAAATGAATAGTTACACAAAAATAATTTGACCGATCCATCACTGTGTCGTATCATAATATGAGAAACATAGTGAACGACCAAAACGATAAAGTACAGGATATGATATGGCGCAGCCGTGAAGGGGATTTAAGCGCTTTTCAACAATTGGTCGAACATTATCAGCACTATGCCTATATCCTGGCGTTCCGTTTGTTAGGAGATGATGAAGACGCCAAAGACGCGGTCCAGGAAGCCTTCATCCGGGTCTGGAAACACATAAAAAACTTCAATCTCAGCAGCAAGTTCACCACCTGGTTCTACCGGATCGTAACCAATTTGTGCTTAGACCGCATAAAAGCGCAAAAAAGGAAGAACAGGGTTTTTTCGCAAGGTATCGGGCAGGACCAACTGCTGGTTCCCACCAACAAAAAAAACCCGGAAGAAAACTGCATCAACAAAGATCTTGCCGGAACAATAATACGCCTATCCGAAGCATTAACACCAAAACAACACATCGTATTCGTGCTGCGCGACCTGCAGGACTTAGACACGAAAGAGGTGGCGCGAATCTCGGGCATGTCCGTAAATTCGGTAAAGAGCAACCTGTTCTACGCGCGGCGGAACATCCGGGAAAGACTGCGGCAGCCGGATGTTCCCGGAGGTAACTAAAATGAGTTGCAAAAATTATCAAAAATTACTCCATCTTAACCGGCCCGGCGAAATCTCCCCTCGCCAACGCCGAAAATTGGAGCAGCACCTGGCACGATGCGGCACATGTTCACAGGAGAAAATCAGGATAGAAAAAGCAGATCATAATATAACCGCGGCCAGGGAGGCGAAGCCGGAACTCACCGATCCCGGGTTATTAACCGCCGGCATTTTGCGAACAATCCGCGGCCTGCAGTTTACCCCGCGGAAAAACCGGCTCGATTTTCTCTCCCTTCCTAAAACCCGTCTGGCCCTCATCGGGATTTCGGCAATCCTGATAGGCGTTTTTTTCCTGCAAGAGTTCGTCGTGCTGTACCGGGTATCGCAATTAGAGCAAAAGATGGCCCGGCAGTCGGGTAAGCAGGCCGGGTTTCATGAAGTCCTGACAGCAAAATTTAGCCGAGGTAGTGTTATCCGGGCCTTTGAGAAGAGTGAGTTACTAAAAAATGTCCGCCTTGACGATGCGGAAGCGGGCGACGTCCCTATCGTATTAAATAGCAGTACGCTTAACGCACTGCTAAAATCCTACCGCGAAATGCAGCGGGAGAATCGCTTGCTTTTGTTGTGCTTGCGGGAAAAATTCCCGGAATTAGAGGATATTTTTTTTGAAGACGCCCTTGATTTAAAAGAGCTTGAGAAGATAATAAAAGGTAAAAAGAAAAATTTCAAATATATTCACCGGTTATAAATGAAAAAAAAGGCCTTTAGAATTTAAACCGAATTTAAAAAATTACCGGAGGTAAAAAATGAAAACAAGAAAAGAAATAAGAAAATTCAAAATGTTATTACTCGTCGGGGTTGTGCTGCTGCTAACCATGGGCTGTGAAGAAACCACCGTTACCACAAAAATAGCCCGCAACGGCTCCTGCCAGCGCACCATAGTGGTAAAGAGTGACAAAAGCGACCTTTCAAAAGATGCTTTCCCCATCTCCTTAGACGATTCCTGGGTTTTCAGCAAAACAAAAGAAGAAGCGCCGGAAAATACGCCCGAAGAAATGGAAGCGAAAAAAGAGGGGAAAATCAAAGTCCCCGAGAATAACTATATTTATACCGCGCAAAAATCCTTTGACCGGGTGGAGGATTTAGACAAGGAGTTCTTTGATAATCCTAAGGGCGCCCCCAAGGTAAAACGGTCCGTAAAGCTGGAAAAGTCGTTCCGCTGGTTTTACACTTTTTTAACCTATCGTGAGGTCTGCTGGAAAATAAATCCCTTCACCCGAATCCCCATGGAAGAGTACTTTTCGGAGGAAGAGATGAAGGTTGTGACCCTTTCTCTCTTTAAAGAGGACGAAGCGGAAAAGGTGTATGCAAAAGAAAAATTAGAAAAAATCGAAGAAAAGTTCGACGATTGGATGATCAGGAATGTCTTTGAAGAGACCTATTTCGCCTTAGACCAAGCAGCCGGGAAGGTACAGGTCCCGGACTTGACGCCGGAAATTCTCAACTCTAAGAAGGAAGCTCTTCTATCTGCCTTTAAAAAGAACATCGAAATTTTTGATAACCTGTCCGTAGACATGGTATTCAAAACCTGTGAACAGGTCTACCCCGCGGAAGCGGTGGCCCGGCTTCGTGAGCAAGGCAAAGAGGCGTTTCAACAGCTTGAAGCCAAAATTGCCAAATGGGAGGAAATCGATATTTTTTCAGGTTTTTACAACACGGTTATTATGCCCGGTTTGATCGTAAGCACCAACGCGAAGACGATTACCGGCAATAAGGTGACCTGGGACGCGGACATCGATAAGTTTCTTCTTTTAGATTTTGAGATGTGGGTTGAGTCGCGAATCGTCAACTGGTGGGCGGTAGGTATTGCCGCCCTGCTCCTCATATTGATTATTACCGCCCTGGTTATCGGCACCCTGCGCCGCCGCCCGCAGAACGCAAAATAAATTAACGCAACGCCGTTCCCCAATAACTCCTGCATGCGGGGCCCCCGCCCCGCATACGCCTACATGACGAATCACCGAAAAAAATGTCGGAACCCGGATTTTTTTATATCCTGAAGCACCTGCTTCCGGCGTCCAATAACATTAATAATCAATCTTCAATGACCAATTATCAATGATTAGGTAACCCTTCTACTGCCGCTCTTTTTACTCAAAAAAAA
>JAGLQA010000813.1 GCA_023137075.1 Candidatus Aminicenantota bacterium | reverse complement strand
CTCAACTCGCAAGCAGTATCATCGGACGTTTTATCCGTCCTTTCGATCTATCGCAAGCGCCTCTGCTGCGAGTAGGGCTGATAAAGTTATTTACTCCATTAAGTACCGGGGATGCCGTTTCCCATATCCTGGTCGTTGACCAGCACCATATAATCTCCGATGGTCAGTCGGTGGGAATAATGATTAAGGAATTTATTTCCCTTTTAAAAGGAGAGAATCTTCCACCCGTGACCTTCCAATACAAAGATTACTCCGAGTGGCAGTCGGTTCGACAATGGAAAAACAACCTGGATAGGCAGGAAGCCTTTTGGTTAGGAGAATTCGCCGGAGAAATACCGGTACTCGACCTGCCAACCGATTTCCCGCGACCTGCGATGCAGGACTTTGCAGGAAAACATCTAAGCTTTGAGTTAAGCAATGAAGAGATCGACGCATTAAAAGCTTTAGCCTTACAGGAGAATGCTACTTTGTATATGGTCCTGCTCGCTGTATTAAATATTCTATTGAGCAAATTGAGCGGTCAGCAAGACATCATAGTCGGCACACCTGTAGTTGGCCGCAGGCATGAGGATCTAACGCAAATCCTGGGAATGTTTGTTAACACCCTAACGCTGCGGAACAATCCTTCGGGAGAAAAGCGCTTCCTTGACTTTTTAAGAGAAGCCAGGGATAGGGCTTCCGCGGCATTTGAGAACCAGGAGTACCCCTTTGAAGAATTAGTGGAACGAGTGGCGGTAAACAGGGATACGAGCCGGAATCCTATATTTGATGTAATGCTTGCCAAGCAGGATTTTGATCTATCCGGGATAGTGATACCCGGTTTAAAGTTGGTTCCTTTAGAGTATGAGAGTAATATATCGAAGTTTGATTTGACACTGCAGGTGCTGGAAGTAGAGGAGAAACTGCAGCTCTCCTTTGAATACTGTACAAAGTTGTTTAGAGAGGCAACCATTTTACGGTATACGAACTATTTCAGGAAAATCGTATCGACGGTAATAACCGACCCGGAGATGAAAATTACCGGGATTGAGATAATATCGGATGAAGAGAAGCAGGATATTTTGAATAAATATAATAACACACGAACTGCTTTCACCGAAGATAAGACAATCCAGGAAATATTTGCGGAACAGGTGGCTAAGAACCCGCATAAAACAGCCCTGGTATATGAAAACAATCACCTCAGCTTTGAAGTGTTGAATCGAAAAAGCAATCGTCCGGCACAATTTTTAAGGTCAAAAGGATTACTGCCCGGTACGATAGTCGGCATAATTGTAGAGCGTTCATTGGAGATGGTAACCGGGATTCTGGGTATCCTTAAATCGGGAGGGGCTTATATGCCGGTAAACCCTGACTACCCGGGAGACCGTATCAGGCTAATTTTAAAAGACAGTGGGACAAGGTTCCTGGTTACGGATAGGCCAAAATTTGAGGGAATCGATTTTGCCGGAGATGTGGTTCATATAGGAGATGAAGTTTCTTATCCCGGCACAGGAAGCACAAAAAACCTCGATATTGTCAATACTCCATTGGACTTAGTTTACGTTATTTACACCTCCGGTTCCACCGGCACTCCCAAGGGAACTTTAATCGAACATAGAAGTGTCGTTAATATCCTTGAGAACTTAGAGGAGTTGTATCCTCTAAAAGAATATGGAGCTTACCTATTAAAGACTAATTACATGTTTGATGTTTCGGTAACCGAGCTATTTGGCTGGATATTCGGAGAAGGGAAGTTGGTAATACTTGAAGCCGGTAAGGAAGGTGATTCGGAGGTAATCGCCGCGGCAGTGAGGCGCGGTAACGTGACTCATATTAATTTTGTTCCCTCTATGTTAAACGTATTTTTGGATAGCATAGCAGAAGACAAAAAAGGGATACCGGAAAGCCTGGAATATGTTTTGGCGGCAGGTGAAGCTTTCCCGGAAAGCCTGGCAAAGAGAGCGGCGCCATTGGGCACGGCAGTTAGATTTGAAAATATCTACGGCCCCACCGAAGCCACAATTTATACAACCGGTTATTCTTTGGATTTGCTTAAAGAGATTGATAAAGTACCCATAGGTAAGCCTTTACATAATATAGGGAATTATATTGTCAATGGAGATCTTCACCTTCAAGCCCTCAATATTAGCGGTGAATTATGCATAGGAGGAGTCGGATTAGCTCGCGGTTATCTAAACCGCCCGGAATTAACCCGGGACATGTTTATAGATAACCCGTTTATTGAAGGAGAAAAATTATACCGAACCGGTGATTTAACCCGTTGGCTGGCCGATGGCAACATCGAATTTCTCGGCAGGATCGACCACCAGGTGAAGATAAGAGGTTTCAGGATCGAGTTGGAAGAAATCGAGAATCAATTGTTGAGCCATGCGAAGGTGAAAGAAGTTGTAGTAACAGCCGGTAAAGTGGAAGATGGCGATACATATATCTGTGCTTACATAGTTGCTGAAAACGCAAAATCCGAAACCGACCGTAGTGTTTTGATTCATCAAACCCTTAGAACCCTTAACGGCCCCCCGCGCCGCGGGGCGCAAAATCTTGCGTCTCAGCCCGAAGAACAGGGAACCGAAAGCAGCGTAGGGGCGGCCGAAGGCCGGGGTGGGTTAGCTCCCTCCGATCTCAGGCAATACCTATCGCAAACCCTGCCCAGTTACATGCTCCCGTCTCATTTTATGTTTATCGATAATATCCCCTTGAATCCCAACGGTAAAGTAGACCGCAAAGCGCTGCCGGTACCTGAAACCGCTGGAATAGCAGCAGGGGAATATGTACCTCCCGGAACCGACTTAGAAGAAAAATTAGTAACTATATGGTCGGAAGTTTTAAAAATTGACCGGCTTTTAATCAGCATAGACAGTAACTTTTTTGAAATAGGCGGACACTCGTTGAAGGCGATCCGCCTCATAACAAAAGTACACAGGAAATTTGATGTTATTGTCAGGTTGGCTGAATTTTTCAAAAAACCGACCATAAAATGGTTGTCTGCTTTTATAGAAAAGACGTTGGAAAGGGAAGTATTTGTATCCATACAGGCTGCTGAGGAGAAGCCATACTATCCTTTATCGCCGTCCCAAAAGAGGTTCTTTTTCTTCCAACAATTGAACCCTGATAATATTAGTTACAATATAAGTGAAATATTGTTAGTGATAGGCCGGCTAAAAGAGGAAAAATTTTCGGAAACCATTAACAAACTCATCCACAGGCATGAAAGTTTGCGTACGTCTTTCGAAGTAATCGGCGGTCAGCCGGTGCAGAAGGTACATAAGTCCCGGGACATTGTATGCGAGATCGAATATTACAGTGATGTGTGTGAAGCGCAAAATGTAGAGCAAAAGGATCATGATAATTCAGTGGGTAAAAATGAACGCCATGCGCCGTTTACTGTGCACAGCGCCGGCATAGTAGATCGCTTTAACCGTCCCTTTAACCTATCCCGTGCCCCGCTGCTGCGGTTCGGATTGATTAAACAAGAAAAAGAGAAACATATTCTCATGATGGATATGCATCATATTATTTCGGACGGCACTTCCAGCGCCATATTTATCGCGGATTTCCTTGCAATTTATAAAGGAGAAGAACTCTCGCCCTTACGAGTCCGCTACCGGGATTATGTCTATTGGCTGCTTAAAAAGAAAAAAGAAGGCCGCGGTACCGGGCAGGAAATCGATACAGGCAGCTCCGACGGTGAAAATGAGTTACTGGAATTGCCCACCGATTATATTAGACCCGCGGTACAGAGTTTTGCTGGAGCGAAAGTTACCTTTGAAATTGAAAAAGAGGATACGCAAGCATTGATTCAGCTCTCCCTGAGAAAAGAAACAACTCTTTATATGGTATTATTTGCTATTTTTAATATATTCTTATCCAGGCTCAGCGGCCAGGAGAATATTATCGTCGGCAGTCCCACAGCCGGCAGGTTACAAGATGATCTCGAAGGAATAATGGGATTATTTATCAACACCCTGGCCATCAGGAGTTATCCCACGTCAGATAAGAGTTTCAACCGGTTCCTAAAAGAAGTCCGGAAAAATTCGCTGCGTGCTTTGGAAGAACAGGACTACCAATATGAGACCCTGGTGGAAAAGATTGAGGAAGCAAGGGACAGCAGTCGAAATCCCCTCTTTGATGTGATGTTTGTACTGCAGAACATGGAGATGCCTGTTTTAGAGTTATCCGGTTTAAAGATAAAACGGAACCTCCGGGAACAAAGATCATCCAAGTTCGATATGACCTTATATTGTGAAGAGGTGGGCGATAAACTGGTTTTTCACCTGGAATACTGCACGAAGTTGTTCAAACCGGGCACAATAGCAAAATATATATCCTATTTTAAAAAAATTTCATCAGTTGTTTTAGCCGATCCCACCGTGAAGATCGGTGAAATCGAATTTATAACCGGTGAAGAGAAACGCGAAATTCTTTATGATTTCAATGATACGAACATGACCTATCCGCGTGACAAAACCATTTACCGGTTGTTTGAGGAGCAGGCGGCAAGAACCCCGGAAAAAACCGCATTATTGCAGAGTTCGGAGTTGAACCGGCAGCAGTTCCCGGAACATGCCGCGACCCGGGGCCGGGGGGAGCTCGCTTACCCGGTGGATCAGGAAACCAACGGCACCTGTTTGACATACAAACAATTGAATGAAAGAGCCAATAGACTGGCCCGGGTATTGAGAGCAAAAGGAGTTAAAGCCAATTCTATCGTGGGTATTATGCTGGAACGTTCGGTCGAGTTGATTGAAAGCCTTTACGCGGTATTAAAGACCGGTGGCGCTTATTTACCCATTGATCCCGAATACCCGGAAAGTCGAATTCTCTCCATGCTGGATAATAGTCAGGCGCTTATACTACTAACCGGTAAGGAAGAAGTGCGAAAAAAGAATTTACCCCCGATCCCACAGGAGATCGTCAAAATCGATGAAATCTCCGGGCTAATCGCCGGTCAACCCGCTGAGAACTTACAGCCCCTCAGCCAGCCTACGGATTTGATCTATGTGATCTTTACCTCCGGTTCCACCGGTATTCCCAAGGGAGCCGGAGTCTATCAACGCAGTTTCGTCAACCTGATGAGCTGGTTTGTAACGGACTTCGCCTTGACTGATGCGGATATCAATCTTTTAATGACTTCTTTCAGTTTTGATTTGACCCAGAAAAACCTGTATGCCTCCCTGATTTTAGGTGGGATGTTATGTCTTCCGGCCATAAATTATTTTGATCCCGGTGAACTATTGCGGGAGATTGAAGAGAAAGAAGTCACCTGGATCAATTGTACCCCCAGCATGTTTTTCCAGTTGATCGAATTTTGCAAAGACGCGGAATTTAAGAAATTAGAAACCCTGAGATATATTTATTTAGGAGGCGAACCCATATCGATGGGTATGTTTATGAAATGGTTGGATTCGGAATATTGTCACGGCGAGATCGTCAACACCTATGGCCCTACCGAATGCACCGATATCTCCAATTCATTTCGGATAACGGAACCCCGCCGCTTCCTCCGGGAACCTGTTCCCATCGGTGCGCCGATTTACAATGTCCGGATGGTTGTCGCCGACCGCAACCTGCGGTTGCTGCCGGTGGGTATAGCCGGAGAATTATTGATTTCAGGGGATAGCGTCGGCATTGGGTATATTAATGACAGGGAGTTGACGGAAGAAAAATTTGTTTTTTGTTCCTTTGAAACCGGAAAACCCGGGCGGTTATTTTATCGCACCGGTGACCTGGTAAAATGGCTCCCGGACGGTACTGTCGAATTTATCGGCAGGATGGATAACCAGGTGAAAATCAGGGGATTTCGTATCGAAACCGGTGAAATCGAAAACTGTATCCTTGATCAAGCAGAGATAAAAGAAGCTGTTGTCATTGACAGGGATGATGGCTCCGGTGGGAAATACTTGTGTGCATATTTTGTGTCTTCCGGTTCTTCGCCCGCCACGGAAGCTGAATTACGGGAACATTTGTCCCGTACCCTGCCGGATTATATGATTCCCTCGTATTTTGTAGAGTTGCCTGAGATGCCCTTGAATCCCAACGGTAAAGTAGACCGGAAAGCATTACCCGCACCGGACACTTCAAAATCAGCGGACGGATATACTGCCCCCCGGGATGAAATAGAAAAGAAACTGGAAGTGATATGGTCGGAAATATTAAAGATTCAACCTGAAAGCATCGGGATAGACACCAATTTTTTTCATGCCGGAGGACATTCATTAAGAGCTGCCCAATTAACGGCCCGCATTCATAAAGAATTTGATGTAAGCATCAAACTGGCGGAAATATTTACCATGCCTACCATACGGAAAATATCTATCGTTATCGGATCGGCGGCAAAAGTCGAATATTTATCTTTTGAAGCAGTAGAAGATAGGGAGTATTATCCCTTATCCTCGGCACAGAAAAGGCTCTATTTTTTGCAGCAGATGAACCCGGGAAGCACGGGGTATCATATACCGGCAGTCATGCTGCTGGAAGGTGACCTGCAAAAGGAAAGATTGCAGGATACATCTGTCAGGTTGATCCGTAGGCATGAAAGTTTACGGACCTCTTTTTTCGTGATAGAGGAAGAACCGGTGCAGGGGATTAAAAGACCCCATGATATTAAATTCAAGATCGAATATATCGAAACAGGAGGTGGGTTAGCTCCTGCGGGTGATGAGATGCGCGATTTTATCGACGACTTCATCCGCCCCTTCGATTTATCCGCGGCCCCTCTCCTGCGCACCGGCTTGATTCCCCTTGAAGACAAGACACATATTCTCATGGTAGACATGCATCACATCATAAGCGACGGTATTTCCCTTGAATTATTCAACCGGGAATTAACGGCGCATTATTCAGGAAAAGACTTGCCGCAATTGAATACCCGGTATAAGGATTATTCCGAATGGCAAAATAGCGCCGGAGAAAAAACAAGAATCGGAAACCAGGAAGAATACTGGATGAAACAGTTCGATGGAGAAGTTCCCGTACTTGAACTGCCCTATGATTTCCCCAGGCCGTCGGTGAAAAGCTTTGTTGGCAGCGTGCTCTTTTTTGAGATTAATGAAGCAGAAACAGCGGCTTTGAATAGCCTGGCCTTAGACCGGGAAACAACCCTGTATATGGTTTTTCTTGCTATCTATTATATCTTTTTAAGCAAGATATGCGGCCGAGAAGATATCGTCATCGGCACTCCTACGGCCGGGCGCATGCATGAGGACTTAGAACCGATAATCGGGATGTTTGTAAACACCCTGGCATTAAGGAATTATCCCGAAGGCGATAAAAGTTTTAGAGATTTTTTGCAAGAAGTTAAAATACGGACTTTAGAGACTTTTGAGAACCAGGATTACCAGTTTGAAGACCTAATTGAGAAACTTGGAGTTAACCGTGATATGAGCCGGAATCCTTTATTTGATGTAATGTTTTCCCTGCAAAACCTGGAAATGACCGAGATAAAGCTCCCCGGGTTGAGGCTAATTCCCTATGAATATGAAGAAAAAACCTCGAAATTTGACCTGGTTCTAATGGGTTCCGAAATGGAAAACAGGCTGGTATTTTCCCTGCAGTACAGTACAAAACTATTTAAAAAAGAGAGAATAGAAAGATTCATAGGATATTTTAAAAGTGTCACAGCAGTAGTGTCGGAAGCAGTTCTCGCCGGTGTTGAAATCAAGATATCCGGCATCGAAATTTTATCGAAGGAAGAGAGAAGACAACTCTTGTATGAGTTCAATGATACGGCAACGTCCTATCCAAAAGAGAAAACCATCCAGGCGCTATTTGAAGAGCAAGTAGAAAAAAAACCGGACAACATTGCCGTGGTAGGGGCGAATTATCGGGCGCCAGGGCAAAGTGGCAATGCTTCATCCTTACAGCCGGTATATCTTACTTACAAACAATTAAACCTGGAAGCCGGCAGGCTGGCCGGTATATTGGTGCAAAAAGGAGTCGGCTGCGATACCATCGTTGTATTGCTGGCGAAGCGTTCGTTAGAGATGATGGTGGGAATATTCGCTATCTTAAAAGCAGGAGGCGCTTACTTACCCATGGAACCGCAAAGCCCGGAAGCAAGAAAGCGGTACATGGTGAAAGAAAGTAAGACAAGACTGTTGTTGACTACCCAAAGTCTAACCGAAGAAGTTGATAAGTTAAAAGAGCTACCTCTTGAGACAATTTATATAGAGGAAGGCAATAGGCAGGAGGTAAAAGGCACAGACCATGAACCCGCTGTAGGGGCGCGGCGTGCCGTGGCCGCAGGCCGGGGTGGATTAGTACCCGAAGCCAGTCGGGCTGGGTCCGGTTCACTGGCCTACATCATCTACACCTCGGGCACTACCGGCAAACCCAAAGGTATACTTACCATGCATTATAATGTGGTCCGGGTTGTAAAAGACACCAATTATATCGATTTTAAGAGCGCTGATAAGGCGCTGCAATTGTCCAATTATGCATTTGACGGCTCGGTATTCGATATATACGGGGCCCTGCTCAACGGCGCGGCATTAGTCCTGGTGGAAGAAGAAAAGGTGTCGGCAGTGGCTAAGTTAGCGGATTTGATCAGGCGGGAAAAGATCACGGTATTTTTTATTACTACCGCCCTGTTTAATACATTGGTAGAACTTAAAATAGAGTGTTTCGAGAATATCAGGAAAGTTCTATTCGGCGGTGAGCGGGTATCGGTAGAGCACTCTAAGAAAGCCCTGGAATATATGGGAAAAGGCCGGATATTACATGTATATGGCCCCACCGAGACCACCGTCTATGCCAGTTACTATCCCATCGATCACATAGAGGAAAGGGATATCACTATTCCTATCGGCAGGCCGATAGCCAATACTTCCCTGTTTGTGCTGGATAAAGATTTGCGGCCTGTACCTACCGGGGTGCAGGGCGAGTTGTATGTCGGCGGCGACGGGTTGGCCCGCGGTTATATGAACAGGCCGGAATTAACGGCGGAAAATTTTATAAATCCAGGTGCGGAAATCCCCTCCGCCGGAAGGGTGCCGCGAAGCGGCGGGGTGGGTTCAGAGGTGTTATACAAAACCGGCGATTTGGTTTGCTGGAATCATGAGGGTAACATCGAATTTATAGGCAGGATCGACGACCAGGTCAAAGTTCGCGGGTTCCGCATCGAATTGGGAGAAATAGAAAACCGGTTGTTGAGCTTTTCCGGTGTGGAGGAAGCATTAGTGCTGGCAAAGGAGTATAAAGGCGGAGATAGATACTTGTGCGCCTACGTGGTTATGAAAGGAGAAGTGACCGGCGCACTGGATTCAACTTCTGATGTTGGGGAATTACGAAAACACCTCTCCCAAAGCCTGCCCGATTATATGGTACCTTCGTATTTTACATTCTTAGAGAAAATGCCCCTGACTGCCAATGGAAAAATAGACCGGAAAGCATTACCGGAACCCGAGATGAAAGTCGCGGGAGTCTATGTGGCGCCCCGGGATGATGTAGAAAAGCGAATGGGGGCTGTATGGTCCGAGGTGTTAGGAATTGAGGAAGAAAAAATCGGTATAGATGATAATTTTTTCGAATTGGGCGGTCATTCGTTAAATGCAGCAAAATTAGTCTATTTTATCCGCAAAGAGTTTGAAGTAAATATCGAATTAAAAGAAGTGTTTGCCAACCCCTGCATAAGAGAATTAGCCCAATTTATTAAAGCGGCGGAAGCAAGGGAATATATTGTCATATCTGCTGTGGAAGAAAAAGAATATTATGAACTTTCATATAATCAGAAAAGGCTCTGGGTCCTCCATCAACTGGAACCCCTAAGCCCGGCCTTTAATATGCCTGCAAGGTTCGAGCTCAGGCATAAAGTTGACATAAAAGCATTTAAAAAGGCACTTCACCGGCTTATGATGAGGCATGACAGCTTACGGACAAAATTTGAAGAAATAAATGAAAAACCCTTTCAATCCATCCTAAAACAGGTTGAAATGCCATTCGAAGAAATAGATATCTCTGCACTAAGCGAGGCGAGAAAAAAAGAAAGAACAGACCGTATCCTGGCTGAGACATCAACCTCGCCTTTCACGCTGACCCGGGCCCCGTTATTTCGTATAGTCCTGATAAAGCTGGCTGAGGAGCAGTATGAATTCATATGCAACCTGCACCATATTATTACCGACGGTTGGTCCATGGAAATAATTACGAATGAATTTTTTCTTTTAGACGAAGGTTATAGAACGGGCCGGCAAGTAAAACCGGCATTCCTTGAACTGCAATATAAAGATTTCTGCCAATGGAGTAATGAACGAATAAAAGACCCGGTTATCAAAAATAGTTCCCATTCCTATTGGCAAGCAAAACTGGCAGGAGGCATACCTGCTCTCGAATTGCCGGTGCGTTCATCGGGGGATAAGGAAGATCTGCAAGGTGCGGCATATATGGTTATGATCGATAAAGAGTTGAGTGAGAGGTTGATAAAAATGGCTGCAGACAGCAATACTACGCTGTTTGTTGTGATGTTTTCCCTTTATATCATGATGCTGTACCGCTTTTCAAAGCAGCAAGATATCGTCTGTTCCATCATCGGGGCCGGCAGGGAGCATCTATCGCTGCACAATATTATAGGATTCTTCGTGAACTCCATGTTCTTTAGAATAGAGGTATCTCCCGGCGAGAGTTTTAGCGATTTCCTGCAAAGGATGCAAGCCGCTGTGATCGAAACATTTCAATACCAGGGTTATCCACTTGAACTTGTCTGCCGGGATATGAAGATAAAGCACCCCGATATACCCGTCTCATTCAATATGTTGAATATCCTGAAAAAAACAGGACGCCCCCGGGATTCTTTCGAGCCCTATCATATAGAAGAAGTGCAGGATGTGAAGTTTGATTTAGAACCCTATGTCTCGGAGCGCCCGGATAGCATTGATATGTATTGGGTATATAGACGGAATCTCTTTAAACCGGAGAATATCGAACATATTGTCAATGAATATATAAAGATTATCGATTTTTTTACAGGTAATTCCCATCAAAGCTATGAGGATTTTCACAAGAGAGTAAAAAAGAAAAAAATTGTAAGAAGGTAATTGGAAAATGCTGATAAAAAAATTCGAAGAACAGGTAAAGAAAAATCCGGGAAAGATTGCCATAAAAACAGGGCGGATGTCCTTTTCTTATGAGCGGCTAAACCGGGAAGCAAACCGGGTGGCTCATTTAATAACGAAAAGATGGCCCCGGGATAGGAAAAATGAGGCTGTCGGACTTTTTTTCGAGCACAGCCCCCATATGATCGCGGCTATATTAGGAACTCTGAAAGCGGGCAAGGTTTATGTACCCCTGTCCACCGATTATCCTGAAAATAGATTGTCCTATATGTTGTCTAACTCGGAATCATCCTTGATCATCACGAACTCCGAACATGAAGAAATGGTAAAAAACCTCTCTGAAAAGACCGGGATAGTTGTGCTCGTTATCGATAAAGAAGCTGAAGCGGTTTCCGAACAGGACCCGGTAAGAGAAATTTTTGCCGATAAACTTGCCTATATCATGTATACCTCAGGTTCTACCGGCAGGCCCAAAGGCGTTAAACAAACCCATAAAAACATCCACTATTATACCGGGAATTGGACCAGGATATTTTCCATCACCGCAGTCGATAACATGACATTATTTTCTTCTTTTTGCCATGACGGTTCCGTCCAGGATCTCTTCAGTGCGCTGCTGAATGGAGCCACCCTGTTCCCGGTGAATATAAGAGACCGGGAAGAGGCTTTCGAGCTTGCCGATTTCTTAATAAAAGAGAAGATAACCATCTGGCATTCGGTTCCATCATTGTATAGTTATTTTATCAATACCTTAACAGGAATGGAGCAATTTGAAAATCTCCGTTTTCTACTATTGGGAGGCGAAGCCGTCAGGGAACATGAAGTTGATATGTATAAGAAATATTTTTCTCATTCCGTATTGGCAAATGTCTATGGACAGACCGAATCGTCGGTAGATTCCATCCGCCTGATCCGGCAGGATGATGACTTCGATGAACCGCTAATCGGCGAACCCTTAGATGAAACCAAGATTTTTGTTATCGATGAAGAGGGCGGTGAAGTAGATACCCTGCAAACCGGTGAAATCGTAATCGCCTGTCCCTATATCTCTCCCGGTTATTGGAAAAATGATGCAGCATCGGAAAAAGCATTCAGTGAAGATGAAGAATTGGGTAGACTATACTGTACCGGTGACCAGGGCCGTTTATTACTCGACGGCGGCATTGTGTTTATGGGCAGGAAAGACCAGCAGGTCAAGATAAGGGGATTTCGTATCGAATTGGCGGAGATCGAAACCCGGCTTCTGGCTCATGAGGATATCAAAGAAGCAGTCGTGCTGTTAAAAGGCGACGGCCCGGACGACAAGTTACTGACAGCATATTATGTGGCGGATAGGGTGATTCCCTCTACCTTGCTAAGAGAATTTTTAGCCCGTGAACTCCCTGATTATATGGTCCCGACATATTATTTGAGATTGCAGCGTTTTCCTTTAACCCAGAGCGGGAAAATAGATCGGAATGCGCTGCCTGAACCTGAGCTAAACCCGGATGAAGAATATACGGCGCCAGGGGATAAACTCGAACAAGAACTGGTCGAGATCTGGTCCGGTGTTTTGGGAGAAGAAGAAGAGAAAATCGGCATCAATACAAGTTTTTTCGCGTTAGGAGGACATTCCTTAAGAGCAACTGCACTGGTTTCTATAATTCATAAGTATATGAATGTAAGAGTGCCGTTAGCTGAATTATTTAGAAGACCCACCGTCAAAGACATGGCAAAATTTATTTCCGAAACGGAAAAAGAACAGCATGTTTCCATAAAAAAAGTAGAGGATAAACCATACTATTCCCTCTCTTCCGCCCAGAAAAGATTATTCATCTTAGAGCAGCAAGGTAATTTGAACAAAACGTACAACATGCCCGGAGCAGTACAAATAGAAGGGCCGGTAAATATAGACACTTTAAAGTGGACATTTCAATCTATAATAAACAGGCATGAGAGTTTCCGCACCTCCTTTTCCTGGGAAAAAGGTGAACCGGTTCAGCGCGTATATGATGCCCGGAAGATCGAATTTAAGATCGAACATTATGAGGCAGGCAATAGGCAGGAGGCAGAAGGCATCATCGATCAAATTATCCGTCCCTTCGATCTGGCACAGGCTCCTCTTTTGCGGGTGGCATTGATTCGCCTGCGGGAGCAGGAACATATCCTGTTTTTCGATACCCATCATATTGTTTCCGATGGTATATCGGTAGATATCCTGATCCATGAGTTCGTAGGATTTTATACCGGAGAAAAATTCCAACCATTACGAATCCAATACAAAGATTTTTCCGAATGGGAAAATAGATTTTTCGATACCCATTTTATTAAAAAGCAGGAAAACTTCTGGTTGGAGTACTTGAATGGGGAACTGCCTGAACTGCGCATGCCCCTCGATTTCAGAAGACCTGAAAAGCAAACTTTTGTCGGCAAGGAGCTATCCTTTACCATTCCCGTTGAAATCACGGAAAAGTTGAATATACTTGCAAGAAAGAAGAATATTACCCTGAATATCCTGATTTTATCGATTCATTTCTTACTAGTCGCTAAGTATAGTAACCGGGAGGATATTATTGTCGGTTCATTGGTAAGCGGCAGGAATCACCCTGATATGGAGAATATCATCGGTATGTTCGGGAATTTCCTGCCCATCAGGAATAACCTGGATCCGGGCAAAACATTTTCGGAGTTCCTGGATATTTCCGGCCGGCAAATACTGACCGCCTATGATAACCAGGATTACCCCTTTGAGAAAATAATCGATTTATTATGTTACGATATCGATCTTTCCAGGAACCCGGTCTTCGACACCATGTTGATTTTTCATAATGAAATGGATCGCTCCATTAGACTGGAGATCGATGATCTGAAATTTTCTTCTTATCCACTGGAAAAGAAAGCAGCCAAACTCGATTTTAAACTCGACATCTACCTGGGCTCGCAGGGAGAGCTGCCCTGTATCCTGGAATTTAATACCGGTCTGTTCAAAGAAGAAACGATGAGGAGGTTTATCGATCATTTTATCGTGTTGATAGAAAAAGTCATAAAAGAACCGGAAAAAAGGATTGCCGATTTCGAAATATTTAACGAAGCAGAAAAATTAGAATTGGCCGAAAAGAGGGAATTGGGTGCCCCTGAATCGAAGAAAGTGGTGCGCTTAGCTGTGAGCGCCACCTTCACCTCTGAACCGGTCGAGAATTATATATTATGGTGGGGCG
>JAGLQA010000812.1 GCA_023137075.1 Candidatus Aminicenantota bacterium | reverse complement strand
CCCGGCTTTTTTGCTCCTCTCATTATCATGCACAGGTGTTCTGCTTTAATAACCACCATTACACCCATAGGTGTCAGGGTTTTGACTAAGTAATCGGCGATTTGTTTGGTTAACCGTTCCTGTATCTGCAGTCTTTTTGCCAGGGAATCGACCAGCATGGCAATAGTATTTAGCCCTATTATCTTCCCCTTCCTGGGAATATACGCAATACTTGCCTGGCCTGTAAAGGGCAGCAAATGGTGTTCACACATGGAATAAAGGGGAATATCTCTTAATATGACCATCTCGTCATGTTTCTCTTCGGTTAGGGCTTTGAGGAAATGATCCGGATTTTTGTGAGTGCCGGACAACACCTCTATAAACATTTCGGCCGCCCGCAGCGGCGTATTTTCCAGGCGAGGATCGTCAGGGGCCTCACCAATCCCTTCCAGTACCAGTTTAACACCCTCTATTATCTTTTCTTTGTTTATTTTCATCAGGGAACTCCATATTTTAATCACTATTATACCACACTAAAACAAGATGTACAGGATATTCTTCGATAACCCTTCGCTTCCTGAAACCCAATAGGTGCATATTTCCTCTCGCCGGGATACCGGGCTTCTGTCGCAGCTTCCTGTTAATCGACGGCTCCCTGCCGGCAGCAGCAGCCGGTTGGTTATGCTGCCTGTATTGTGAATTTCAAATAAGTATAGATTAATTAAACCAGGAAATCTGCCGGGATATCCTGTATTCTGGCAATGTGGAGGATTTTTTCCCTGATATTAAAGCCCATGGTACATTTTACTTTACAGGTATGACAATCGGTGCAGGGCAGTTTAGATAATTCAACCGCAGCGAATGTCTCTCTTGCCAGGGCAAGATTTTTATAACCATAGGCGTACATGTAACTACGCATCAGGGTGGGAATGTCAAATTTCTGCCCGCACTGGGGAAGACATTTCTCGCACTGCTGGCAATACAATCCTGTTAAAACCGCTTTTTTACCCAACCGCAAATCTTCTCTTTCCCGGGGAGTTAAGGTTAAGTCAGCCATTACCGAAATATCCAGTGTCAATTGATCAAAGCTGGTAAACCCCGGGATGGCCGTATGCACATTCTCATTCTGCAGCGCCCACTTCAAAGCCGCTTTCATATTGATGGGATTCTGCTTCTCTTTATCCCAGTAAACCCCGGCCTGGGTCTTCATGGCAACGATACCGATCCCCTTTCCGGCCGCATAAGCGATCGCTTTTTCCACTTCCGCGACATGGGATTGTTTGAAATTATAGGCAGTCAAAACTACATCATACACCTTGCTGTCTGCCGCTGCCCGCAGAACCTCCGGTTCGTTGCGATGGGTGCTAACACCGACAAACCTGGTTTTACCCTGTTTTTTCAGTTTTTGCAAAGCGCCTATCAGCGGTTCGAAAAGTACTGCTTCCTTCCGTTTAGCGCTGTGCAGGTAGAGGATATCCACATATTCGAGTTCTAACCGTTTTAAACTAATCTCAAAGTCTTTGATAAAATCGGCGGCCGTTGTCTTTTCGGTAAATAAACCGGTTTTCCGGTCTGCGTGAGAACCCAAGATTTTTGTGCTAATCACAAAGGCATCCCTGGGGCGGTTTTTTATAACCTGGCCGACCATCTCTTCATTTTTACCCCTTTGGTAAACGTGAGCCGTATC
>JAGLQA010000811.1 GCA_023137075.1 Candidatus Aminicenantota bacterium | reverse complement strand
AAAAAAAAATCGTATAACTACCCTAAGGAGGATAAATATGTTTCGAAAAGTTTTATTTTTAATGTTGGTATTGTCTCTATCGTGTGGATTGTTAATATCTGCCGGGACAAAAGTAAAGATCGATTCCTCTACCTTTGGGGCTATCAGGGCGCGCGCCATCGGGCCCGCGGTCATGGGAGGCCGAATCGCCGCCCTCGATGCGGTGAGCCGGATTCCGCAGATTATTTATGTGGGTTCCGCCGGCGGCGGCGTATGGAAATCCACCGACAGCGGGCACTCCTTTAAACCTGTCTTCGATAAACACACCCAGGCCATCGGTGCGGTTGCAATCGATCGTTCGAAAACCGATACGGTTTGGGTCGGCACGGGTGAAACCTGGGTACGGAATAGTGTTTCCGTGGGCACCGGTTTGTACAAAACGACCGACGGCGGAGTGAACTGGAAGCTGGTCGGTTTAGAAAAAAGCGAACGCATCGCCCGCATCTGTATTCATCCGAAAAATTCCGATATTGTCTATGTGGCTGCCCTTGGGCATCTCTGGGACGCTAACGAAGAACGTGGCGTCTATAAAACCGTGGATGGTGGCAAAACCTGGAAAAAGGTCCTCTATATCGACGAGAATACCGGCTGTGCCGACCTGTCAATGGATCCCCAGGAACCGGGCGTTCTTTACGCGGCCATGTGGCAGTTCCGCCGCAAACCCGATTTCTTTAATTCCGGCGGTCCGGGGAGCGGGCTTTATAAAACGGTAGACGGCGGTAAAAACTGGAAAAAAATTCACCGGGGACTGCCCAAAGAAAATCTCGGCCGTATAGCCGTTGCGGTTGCTCCTTCGCGACCGGGTCGAGTTTACGCTGTTGTGGAATCTCGTAAATCGGCCTTCTACCGTTCCGATGACCAGGGAGAACATTGGACTCGTGTGGATTCATCGACTACTATCGGCGAGAGACCCTTTTATTTCAGTCTTGTTGTGGTCGATCCTGAGGATTATAAACGGGTTTACAAGCCCGGTTTTATCATGAGTGTCAGCGCCAATGCGGGTAAGAACTTTGAGCAGCGTTACGGCGGCGCTCACGTGGATTATCATGCTTTATGGGTGAATCCCGACGATCCCTTCAACCTGGTACTCGGCACGGATGGAGGTATTTATGTATCTTATGACAGGGGCAACAACTGGCGGTTCTTAAATAGCCTGCCGGTTTCTCAATTTTACCATGTGAGTTATGATATGGAAAAACCCTATAATGTTTACGGCGGCCTTCAAGATAACGGTTCCTGGTGCGGCCCCTCCCGCAGCCCCGGAGGAATAGCCAATAGTGACTGGATAGAGGTAGGCGGCGGCGACGGTTTTTATGTACTGGTCGATCCACATGACAGCGATATTTTGTACCGCGAATACCAGGGCGGTCGTATTTCCCGGGCCCACCGCTCCACCGGGGAGAGCAAAGATATCAGGCCCTATCCGAAAGCGGGCGAACCGAAATATCGTTTTAACTGGAATACTCCCATTGTCGTGACCGCCAATGCCCTGTATGTGGGCTCCCAATTCCTGTTTCGTTCCACGGATAAAGGTGAATCCTGGGAACGTATTTCCGGTGACCTGACCACCAATGACCCCCAAAAACAGAGGCAGCTTGAGACCGGTGGTATTACCGTGGATAATTCTACTGCCGAGAACCATTGTACCATTTACACCATCAGTGAATCGCCTGTAGATAAGAATGTCATATGGGCCGGCACTGACGACGGCAACGTGCAGGTGACTCGAAATGGTGGAAAATCCTGGACAAATGTGGTTAAAAATATCCCGGATCTCCCGGCTTGTACCTGGTGCAGTTTTATCGAAACCAGCCGTTTTGCCCTGGGTACCGCATACGCGGCTTTCGA
>JAGLQA010000810.1 GCA_023137075.1 Candidatus Aminicenantota bacterium | reverse complement strand
CCGTTTTCTCATAAATTCATCGAGGATATGCGCAACCTGTCGCGTCTGGGTTTCGGTTAAAAGCAAGCCCTCTTTCAGTTCAAACAATTCTTCCCGGCCCTTCCGTTCTTCCTTTATCTCCCGGTAATCGTGCAATTGCGCTTCATTTAATATCGCCTCGATATGACCGTCGCAAACTTCTCTTCGCTTTCTGGCTGCGTGAATCAGGGCCAGGGCGCTGCCGGCATAGGTTTGCCGGTCAATTTCCGCCTGTGATGACTCTAAATTAAAAATTTCTTTCACCCGTTCCACCTGTTCTCCCGTCAATGTCAAAGAAAGGGCTTCTTTCTCGGTGGCTAAACCAGGTATCATGAATATTATCCATGTTAAACTCAAAAAAACGAATAACTTATTTCTTTTAATCTTCACTTTTTCCTCCTGGATAAAGGATTGATAAAAATTAGAGATCATCCCGGGTCATTTGATTCCGGAATATATTATTTTTACGACCATACATTCAATTAAGAAAAGGTTATCAACCGGCAAATATTTCAACCGCTTTTTCAAGGCAATCGATTTCTAAGGGAGTTTCTCCAAAAATCTCACCATCCGGGGTCAATACTTTCGGTATATCTGTCGCGATTTTGATATGTTGCGCTTTGAAGGTTTCCACTATATCAAGATTGACATGTTCCCCGGTAAAAACTTTTGGGAAAGCTTTGAGAAGTTTTCTCCGGGTCGTTTTTTTTAGTAATGTGACATCCAGGAAACCGTCATCGATCTTTGCGGCAGGCGCCATAAAAAAATTTGAGGTATAGCGGGTATTGGATATCTCGACAAAGATGTTTTCACGGGTCAATTTTTTTCCGTCCAGTTCGATTGTAAGTTGGTGGGGTTTTAAAAAGGCCGTCTGGTAAAGCACTCCCAGGGTATAGGAGATATTGCCGAAAAATTTCAGCCTGTAGGCCGTCTTTGTTACATCGGAGACAAAACCAAGACCCAGGATATTCATGTAATAAAACTCTTTTCCTTGCGTTTTAACACGCCCCACATCAACTTTTTTCGGTCTGTTTAAACTGATTACATCGATGGCATCTTCCCATTTGCTGCTGTCTACGTAAAGATCCTTGGCAAACGCATTGCCGGTCCCTATAGGAAGAATGCCGATGGGAATCCGTTTTTTACCCGGGTTTAAAAAATATCCGTTAATGACTTCAAAGAGAGTACCGTCTCCCCCGGCAGCAATAATGCCATCATACTCTGCAAAATTTATTTCTTTTACGATTTCGATCCCATTTTTTGGATATTGTGTCATATGAATATCGACATCGATTCCTTTCTCCTCGAATAACGCGTTAACCCGGGGTAAAATTTTTTTTGTCCGGCCATGGGCAGCCTGGGGATTATAAACAATAATAATTCTCATTTTGCTCTTTCATCCTTTTCTTTAAATTAATTTTCATGGTGCAATTATACCATTAAAACAAAAAATATCACATCATTTCCGGGAGAAAAAGTTGACAGAGAAAAATTGAATATCCCCTATTGATTAATGTCAAAGTTGAATCTATCACTATTGTGTGATATATTTACCCTATGAGAATAAGAGGTATCCAGTTCAGTCCTGCCTTAGGCAATGTTGAGAAAAATTATGATGCCCATGAGCGGCATATCAAAGATGCTGTCCGCGATAAGATCGATTTTATCATTTTTCCGGAATTGAGCGCCAGCGGTTACCATCTTAAAGATATTGTTTATGACGTTTCCCTGGCTCCGGGCAGTGACATGATAAAAAAATTCGAAAAAATGAGCCGGGATATCGACATCTTAATCGGCGCTCCCTATGAAGAAATCCCCGGAATTATCTATAACACCGCCCTCTTCTTTTCGCAGGGTCAATTAGTTCACAAACACCGAAAAGTGCAGCTTCCCAATTTCGGCATGTTCGAGGAAGGGATGATCTTCAAACCGGGAGACAATTTCAAGACCTTTAAAATAGGCGATTTTACCGCCGGGATTATCATCTGCCGGGAGATTCTTTTCCCGGTTCATGCCTACCTATACTATTTACAGGAGGTGGATTTTTTAATCGGTATTTCCAACAGCCCGGTCCGGGGCATAGGCGAGGAGGGCTTTGCCCCTTCCTTTAAACTGTGGGAACGCCTGGGAGAAGTTTATGCCGTTAATTATCATCTGAACTATGTGTTTATAAATCGAACCGGTTTTGAAGAAAGCCTCTGTTTCGGCGGTGGTTCTTTTTTTGCTGCGCCGGGTCAGGGGATACTGAAAAAAGCCGCCTATTTTGACGAGGATATCCTGGATTTTGAAATCAACAAAGAGGATGTCAGGATTTCCCGGATTTCCACCAATTATTTAAGAGATGAGAACCCCGGCCTTATCTTAAAGGAATTAAAGAGGATTTTAAATGCTTGAGATAGATAGTGAAGCCGCTGCGAAAATCCTGGTAAAATTTATCAGGGACACGGTGTATAAGCATCATTTTAAAAACGGTATTTTAGGTGTGTCCGGTGGAATCGATTCAGCCGTCGTCCTGGCCTTAACTCAAAGGGCCTTAGGCAGCGACCATACCTTTGCCCTGTTAATGCCCTATAAATTCTCTTCCGCGGACAGCCTGACTCATGGAAAACAGATCTGTGATCAATTGAACGTAGCCTATGAAACCGTGGATATATCTCCCTCCGTGGATGCCTATTTCGACCGATTTGCCACGGAAGACAGGGTGCTAATCGGCAATAAATGCGCCAGGGAAAGGATGTCGGTGCTTTACGATTTTTCGGCGCGAAAGAAAGCCCTTGTTTTAGGCACTTCCAATAAAAGTGAATTATTAGTCGGCTATTCCACCCTTTTCGGTGATTCCGCCGCTGCTTTTTTGCCTATCGGCGATCTTTACAAAACCCAGGTTTTTGCCATTGCTAAGTATTTACAGGTTCCCGACGAAATCATAAAGAAAAAGCCCACTGCCGATCTATGGGCGGACCAGACCGATGAAGGGGAGATGGGGGTTACCTATAACGAATTGGATGAGATTCTTTTTCAATTAATAGAGAAACGAAAAAGGGTGGAGGAGGTCGAAAAAATGGGGTATGCCAGGGCCACCATCGATAAGATCAGGCGTCTGGTCATTAATTCTCAATATAAGCGAACCATGCCCCCGGTGGCAAAGATCCAGAACCGGGCCATCGGCGTGGATTTCCGCTACTTGCGCGACTGGCTTAAATAAAATTTAATCAAATTTAAAGATTGAAAGGTTTTCTTTTATTCTAAACCGGGTTTGTCAAAAATAATTTACATCAGCCGGGAGACATGGTATAATTTTTCTTCATGAGTGAGTTTAAATATTTAATTATTGACGGATTAATAAGATCCGGAAAAACCCGCCTGGCAAAGATTCTATCAAAGGAATTTAACGCCAGACTCATAATCGATAATAAGGAGAACCCGTTCTTAGAGGATTATTATATGGAAGTGGCCCGGGGCGAGAGTTCTCTCACTTTAAAAAACCAGTTGGTTTTCCTGCTCAACCGGTATAACCAGCAATTGGAAATCAGCCAAAAAGATCTATTCCGGACAACCACTATCAGCGATTATATTTTTTTCCGGGACAGCATCTACGCTCACATAACCATGAATGACGAGGAACTCGATTTATATAAAAAAATATTCAGAATTTTCTCGAAAAGTATCACCACTCCGGAATTAGTCGTCTATTTGCAAACATCCTTTGCCGAGATGGCGAGACGCATCCGGGAGGATGGCAGTGAGGCTGAAAAGAGTATCCCGACCGAATACTGGCGGGAAGTTTTTGAGGCTTTCAATTACTATTTTTTCAATTATAAAACGGCGCCCCTGCTGGTCGTTAATATGGAAAAAATTGACTTAGACCGGGAAGCGGATATTAAAAATCTCGTTAAAGAGATTAATAATCATCAAAAAGGAACCAGGTACTATGCCCCATCCTGAAGAAAAAAGAACCGTTGTTTCGTTAAAAAAAATGAAAAAACGCGGCGAAAAGATCTCCGCCGTTACCGCCTACGATTTTCCCACGGCAAAAATAGCCTCCGAAGCCGGCATCGATATGATTCTGGTCGGGGATTCCTTAGGAATGGTCCTCCAGGGTTATAAAAATACCTTAAAAGTAACCGTCGATGAGATGATTTACCACACGGCCATGGTCGCCAGGGCCGAACCCCTTTCCTTAGTCGTCGGCGACATGCCCTTTCAATCGTACCACGTCAGCGTCGAAAAAGGGATCGAAAATGCCACCAGGTTTATCAAAGAGGGCGGGGCGGAAGCGATAAAATTGGAAGGCGGACGCAAGCGGTTCCCGGTTATCGAGGCGATTTTAAATATCGATATCCCGGTTCTCGGCCACTTAGGACTGACGCCCCAGTCCATACATAAGTTCGGCGGTTTCCGGGTCCAGGGGAAGCAGAAAAACAGGGCCAATGAAATCCTGCAAGATGCCATCGA